>JAJZZR010000109.1 GCA_021797465.1 Pseudomonadota bacterium
AAGCGCCTGCGCGCTGCGCAGCACACGCCCGCGCAGCGAGTCGGCCAGCCGCTGCGCCGCTCGCTGGGCCGTGTCCCGGGCGCCGACGCTCAACGCCAAGCGTGCCGGCGCGAGCAGCAGCAGCGCCAGCGCCTGCGGCCACAGGCGCGCCAGCGGCGCGCGCCGCAACACGGCCTCGGCGAGGATCCCGGACAGCAGCCACGCCTGCGCCACCAGCGCCAGTGCCTGCGCCGCCGTCAACAGCGCGACACGATGCCGCGGGCGGCGAATCTCTCGCGCCGCCCGCCGCAGCCAGTCCTCGGCCGGCGCGCCCGCCTGCCGCGCCGGCGGGGTGGCGGCCAACCCGGGGGACGACACCGGGCCCGGCGCGATCAGGACTGCTCGCGCCCGGCCGCGGCGGCGCTCGCTTCCTGCGCATCGAGCAGCGCGCCGCCGGCGGCGCTGACCAGCACCAGCATCGCGGTGCCGATCAGCCATGCGAAGTACCACGCCCCCTCGTCACCGAGGATCGCCGCCAGGATCGTTATCACCACGGCAAGGAACATGAACAGCAGGAAATAGAGGAATGTGCGCATCAGTCCGTCCTCAATAAGCGTGCTCATCGCCGCGCGCGATCTTCTCCGCGCTGACCTTGCCGCGCATCACCCAGAACGCCCAGCTCGTGTACCACAGGATCAGCGGCACGAATACCGCGGCAAAACCCGCCATCCACAACAGCGTGTCCTTGCTGGAGCTGGCATTCCACACGGTCAAGCTCATCGATGGATCGGTGCTCGAGGGCAGCATGAACGGAAACAGCGCCGCGCCGGCCGATCCGATCACGCCGATCCACGCCAGCGCCCCCAGCCACCAGCCCAGGTGCGAACGGCCCGCGCGCGCCGCGAGCCACGCGCCGACCATGCCCCCGAAGCCCACGAGCGGCGCGAGCCACAGCAGCGGATACGCGCCGAAGTTCGTCAGCCACGCTCCGGGGACCGTCTCGACACTCTGCTGCAGCGGCGTCTGGGGCACGCCCGGACCGGGGCCGCCGATCAGCCGGTAGCCCGGCAAGACATGCACCCAGAAGCCGCCGACCGCGAACAGCACGATCGCCGCGCCGGCGGCCACCTGCACCACGCCACGGGCGCGTTGGAACAGCGCACCTTCGGCGCCGTTCATCACCATCAACGCGCCCATCATCGCGGCGAGCGAGAGGGCGAGCACACCGGTCAGCAGGGCGAAGGGATTGAGCAGCCCGAGAACGCTACCGGTGTAGAACGATGTCAGGTTCCACTCGAAGTGAAACGGCACGCCGCGGAACAGATTGCCGAAAGCCGCGCCGAACACGATCATCGGCACCGCGCCACTGACGAACAGCACCCAGTCCCAGGTGTTCCGCCAGGCCGGACGGTCGATCTGACTGCGATACTCGAAGCCGAGCGGACGCAGGATCATGGTCCACAGCAGCAGCAGCATCACCACGTAGAAGCCGGAGAAAGCTGTCGCGTACAGCAGCGGGAACGCCGCGAAAATCGCCCCGCCGCCCAGCACGAACCACACCTGATTGCCGTCCCAGTGCGGCCCGATGATGTTCAACGCCACGCGCCGCTCCAGATCGGTCCGACCGACATAGCGCAGAATGGTCCCGACGCCCATGTCCATGCCGACCATCACGGCCAGGGCCATCAACAGCACGCCGAGCAGCAGCCACCAGATCACTTGCAGGGTCGCATAAAGCCCCATGACTCAGCCCTCCGCCTTGCCGCCGTGCGCGGCGGCCGGAACCGTCCGCCCCGCAAACATCCCATGCCCGCCCAGCGCCTCGCCGGAGCCGCCGGGCTCGGCCGGTCCGAGCCGGATGGCGCGCACCAGGAGGTACAGCTCGATGACGATGAACAGCGAATACAGCCCCAGGAAGCCGATCAGCGAGAAGACCATGTAGGCCACGCTGTGCGTCGAGGCGCTCATCCACGTCGGCAAGACATCGAACACCGTCCAGGGTTGGCGGCCGAGCTCGGCCACCAGCCAACCGCACTCGTTGGCCAGGAACGGCACCGGGATCATCCACACCGCGACCTTGAGGAACCACCGCTTGCTCTGCACCGTGTTGCGCAGCGAGTACAGCGCTGCGAGCACGAAAAACGCCAGCATCAGCAGTCCGAGGCCCACCATCACGCGAAACGACCAGAACACCGCCGCCACGGGCGGTATGGTATCGCGCGCCGCCGCGCGCACCTGCGCCGCAGTCGCCAGGCTCAGGTCGGGCGCGTAGCGCTGCAGCAGAAATCCGTAGCCGAGATCGCGCCGATGGGCGGTGAATTTCGCCAGCGCCGCCGCGTTGGTCGGATCCCTCGCCAGCACGCGCAGCGCCTGCACGGCCGGGATACCTTGCTCGATTCTGCGCCGCGCCTGGCGCTCGAGCGCATCGACGCCGAGCACCGTGCGGCCGAGGGAGTGCGTGACCAGCAGCGACAGCAGATCCGGCACTTGCACCGCGCCGACGTTCTTCTGCTCGGTCTGGCTCGGGAAGGCGATGAGATTGAACGGCATGGGCGCGGCCTGGGCCTTCCACAGCCCTTCCATGGCCGCCAGCTTGGTCGGCTGCACCCGTGCGGCGACGAAACCCAATGCATCCCCGAGCGTGATCACGCCGATGGTCGCCAGCACGCCGAACAGCACGGCCATGCGCAACGAGCGTTTGGCCAGGGACACGTGGCGCTTGCGCAGCAGATAGAAGGCGCTGACGCCGGTGACGAACACCGCCGCCGTCACGTAACCGGCGATGCTCGTATGGACGAACTTCGACTGCACGTCGGGACTGAAGATGAGCTTCTGGAAGCTCGTCAGTTGCATGCGCATCGTGAACGGATCGAAGGTCGCGCCCACGGGATCCTGCATGAAGCCGTTGGCCACCAGGATCCAAAGCGCCGAGAGATTCGACCCGAACGCCACCAGCCAGGTGACAGCCAGGTGCTGGCCCCTGGACAAGCGCTCCCAGCCGAACACCATCAGACCGACGAAGGTCGATTCCATGAAGAATGCCATCAATCCCTCGATGGCGAGCGGCGCGCCGAAGATGTCGCCGACGAAGCTGGAGTAGAACGACCAGTTGGTGCCGAACTGAAACTCCATGGTCAGACCCGTGGCCACGCCCAGCGCGAAGTTGA
>JAJZZR010000480.1 GCA_021797465.1 Pseudomonadota bacterium
CGTCAACAAGCCGGTAAAGAGACTGCCGGCGATGGCCATTATGTTGCGGCGGCTAGGCATAGTGGCTTCCTGTCATGTTTGTGTTGTCTCTTGGTCGCCCAGAGAAGGCCCTAACTGTAGCTGCTCGCTTTCATCGGCGGCTGTGCTCGAATTAAGGCATCGCTGTCAACGGCGGGTTCACCCGTGCCCTCTCGGGGCACCGTAGACGCCGAGAGCACCGTCAACCTAAACCATCGAGCCGATGTCTGACGCAAAGCTGGGATAGGCGAAGATAAGACCTTTGATCCTGTTCGCACTAAGGCCCGCGCCCATCGCCATTGCGAAGAGATTGATCTGTTCCTCCGCGCCCGGGCCCAGGAGATGCGCGCCGAGGATCTTGCCGGTGCGTTTTTCAACCAGGACCTTATAGGCGCTATGCTTGGCGCCGACGCGGAGCGACGAATACCATCCCGCTGTCTTCTCGAAATGGGTATCGAAATCCAGTTCCTTTTCGCGCGCGGCGGCTTCGGACAGACCGACCGAGGCCAGTTGCGGCAAGGTGAAGACGACGCTCGGGATCGGCGGATATTCCACCGCGCGCTCGTCTTTGCCGGCGAGAAGGTTTTTGCCAGCGATCCGGCCTTCGTTGGCCGAGACAGGGGTCAGGTTCGGGCCGCTGTCCGCACAATCGCCCGCGGCAAAGATGGCAGAGTTGGTGGTGCGCATGAAAGGGTTGACCTTGATGCCTCTGCGACTGAAATCGACGCCCGCCGCTTGAAGATTGAGGTGATCGATATTCGGCACCCGCCCGGTCGCATGAACCACCAGGTCGCAACGAATCGACTGGACTCCCTCCGGAGTTTCGTAGGTTACCGTGAAATCCGAACCGGTCTTCTCGATCTTCAGAACCTTGGCCCGGGTGCGCAGGTTAATGCCCAGATCTGTGGTCGCTTCGGACAAAATCTCGACAAGATCAGGATCAAAATTACCAAGCGGTCGCTCCATCATTTCCAGAACGGTCACTTCACGGGCGCCCGCACGCTTGGAGACATGAGCAAATTCCATCGCAATGAACCCGCCGCCAACGAACACGATTCTTTCCGGCCGCTCTGGCAGGCTGAGAAAATCGGTGCTGGTCGCCAGCAGCGACTCGCCGGGAATGTTCAGGGTCATTGGCCGCGCGCCGGTGGCGATATGAAAGTGCTGGGCCGATAGGGCTTCGCCATTCACTTCGATCGTGTCACGTCCGGTGAAACGTGCCTCCCCATGAAACACTTTTACACCAGCTTTTTCCAACCCGCCCTCGACGCGCTTGGGCATCACGTCGGTGAACGTGCGTTTGAAGGCGATCATGGCTGACCAGTCGACGGTTGTCTGTGCCGTCAGCCCTTTGCCGGCGAGGTTACGAACCCATTCAATCCCCTCGGTTACGGCAACCAGCATCTTCTTCGGGTCGCAACCTCTGAGCGCGCAGGTGCCGCCAAAAGGCAGGCTGTCGATGCTGGCCACCTTCCAGCCGGCACTGGCGGCCATCCGCGCGACACCGTTTCCACCCGTCCCGCCCCCGATTACGATCAGGTCGAAGTGTTTGTTCTCGCTCAAGGTATCCTCCTCGAAAATCCGCAAAGCGGACCGCTCATGCCGTCTCCCGCAAACGTCCTACTGGCAATTCTTCGTCCGGCTTGCGAAGGATACCGGCGCCATCTCGTTCGACCTAATGCCGTTTTGATCATCCTTTCCATTACATTCCTGGCCCCCGTCGTCGCCGATCAGCGCGTCTGCTTGCCGCCACAAGGTCGCTTCCAGCAGCGTGCTGCCCCACAGACCGGCCTCGATGAAATGACGGCATTTTGATCTGAGGCGTGAGTGGCGCGACGCAGAGCAACGCGGGCATGTTTCTCAACATCTCACCAAGCGCGGCGTACATGTCTCATCGCTCGGAATGCCGACCAGTCGGGGTGTGCTTTTCAGCATTCCGAGCTGTCAGATATGATCGTGCATACTTCGCTCGCATCCAAGGTAGGGCAGACTGCTATTACTGCATCGAGTACCCCGCTGATGCGTTCCATTTGATTGATTTTCGTGCGCAGTTGATCCTTTTGCCGGTATGCGCGGTCTCGCAATGCCTCACAACTGATCGCGGTTTCGCCATGTAACGCCAGCAATGTGTCAATATCGGCAAGAGTGAATCCGAGAGCACGGATCGCCTCCTCCAGGAACCGAGTCTTGTCTTCTGCTCCAGAGTTTTCCTTATCCATCAGCAGGCGCAATAAAGTGCGCGTCGTGCGTTGGCGTAAAGCCCCCAGGTCATGAAGGCAATTGCAATCGCGTAGAGCCAGGCTTCATGCGTGGCGATAAAACCCTGTATCGGCAGGCCCAATGTCCCTGCCGCCGGCAGTACCGAGGCAATCGCCGCGATTCCAAGGGGCAGAATTGGCGAGCAGCATAGAAGTGTTGGCACGATCGCGACGATCGCGCCCAGGATCGTCTTGCCGGATGTAACGTGTGCGCCCTGTTTCAGCCCATAGATTCCGAGCGCGGTGGTCAAGCCGAGCAGGGCCGCCATGATGAGGGCCAGGCCAGCCTCACCCACGGTAAGAAAGCGCAGAGAGACCAGTCCGATTGCGCCACCGGTATCGGTTGCCGGCAGCACCAGAAGATAGAAAACAAGGCCGATCAGGAAGGTCGCCGCGCCCCAGATCCGCGTGCGCCGATCCGCCAGCGCAAGCCGGATCGCGACCGGCATCTGGATGATATTCTGGATCGTTGTCGCCATCATGATTTTGGTTCCGACGCGATGAAAGCCTTGATCTTGCCGAACGTTGCCGAAGGTGTGGACGAGACGGTCTTGATCTTGTTGTCAGAGCCAATCAGATCGTAGACATCGACATAGTGATGCGGGTTGTAGAGCGTATAGAGTGCCTTTGTATCGTCTCCGAAGACGAAATGGGGGTCATGCATCAGGCTCGGTGCCGTCTGCTCGGCAAATTTCGTGATACTGATGCCCGGATAGCCGCCATTCTTGTAGTCGCGCAGAACGATGACCCGGATATCCGATTTGTCGATCAGTGCCTTTTCATGGCTGAAGGTGCGCAGTCCGGCCCGGCAGCTGCCGCACCAGGTTGCAACCTGCCAGAGCATGACAGGGTGGCCTTTGAATG
>JAJZZR010000474.1 GCA_021797465.1 Pseudomonadota bacterium
CTCTCGAGCGTAATGATATTGCGGGCGCTCGATGTATTGATCTCCTCGATCAGCGCCGCGAGCGTCGTCGACTTGCCGCAGCCCGTCGGGCCCGAGATCACGGCGAGACCGCTGCCGGCCTCGATGAGCTTGCGCAGGTCCGGATGCAGGTTGCAGCCGCGCAGGTCGTTCACGGAGGGCGTGAGCAGCCGCACGGCGATGGCGATGCCCCGGATCGTGCGAAACAGGCTCATCCGGCAGCGTGTGCCGGCCGCCGCTACCGACACATCGGCGGAGCCACGCTCGAGAAACTGTGCCCAGGCCTCGGCCCCGAGCAGCTCCTGCCCCGCCTGGATGACGCGCTGTGCGGGGAGGGGCTCGCCGACGGTGACAAGATCACCGCGGACCCGCGCGACGAGGGCGGTACCGGACTCCAGATGCAGATCGCTTGCCCCGAGTTCGCGACCCTGTTGAATCCAGTCGTTGAGCGACATGGCGGCCTGACGGAACCTTCCTCGACACCGGGATGGCGGGGCTCGAGCCCCGAGCCACCATACCACGGCCGCCGCTCGCGGGCCGTCTTACCCCGGCACTCGGCAAGCTACGGTCGGGCCCGCGGTCGATGGACCCTGGGCCCATGTTCGCCGGGCCCGCGACATCCGGAGCATCGAGCGCTCGAGGCGCGGTGACCTCGGCCGCTATTGAACCCGCTTGTGCGAGCAGTCCATCGGCTCTTTGTAGATGGATGGCAGCGTGCGGTAGATCTGCTCGAGGACGGCGTATGCCGGGCCCGTGCGCGGCGGAGTGACCGACTGTGCGGCCGCTCCGACGATCGACCGGTCGCTGTAGTCGGCCATCGGGCGATGACTGGCCAGAAATACCGCGCTGTAGCCCGAGTCAGCGCCCGCCAGGCGCCAGGCGACGTCCCGAAGCAGCTCGCGTTGATTGTGCGGCAAGGAGCGCAGATTGATGCCCCGCAGCGTCTCCATGTCGGTGAGGATATCCGGATTGCTCGCGCCGCAGGAGCTCGCCCAGTCCTTGCGTCCGAGCGCAAGCTCGATTTGCGCAACGGTGTGTACGGTTCGCGCGGTGGGCGGCCGCGGTACGGGCGGCTTGTGGGGCCGCTTCGCGCTCCACAGCTCGAAGCCGAGCGCCACCGCAACGATGACCAGTGTCAACGAAATCAACGGGCATATCGCCTTTTTCATTTTGTTGACTCCAGGAATCCTTCAAGTGGTTTTGGACGCATGCACCCGGAACGCCCCCTCGCGTCCGGCGGCCGCATTCCCGGCGCGCATCAGTCGGCCTCGGCAGGCACGGCGGCGACGTTGATCCCCCCGCGACGATCTCGCCCAGCCGTGGTCCTTGCGACTGTTTCATCATCGGACCGCGGGCTCGCGCGCGGCCCGGTACAGGCATGATGACACATTACGCGGCGGCTCTGAACCCGGAGCGCGGAAAAGCTGCGATTCGGCCGAGATTTTCGCATGTGGTCCGGTACGCGCACCCGGTGACCCGCGCGTTTCGGCCGCGCCGCCGGGACGTGAAGAGACCGCCGCTGTCACGTCCGGGCTGCCGTCAGTCGCTCGAGATAAGCTCGTCCAGCAGGCTCAACATGGCCTCGGCCGTCAGCGGCTTGCTTGCAATCCGCAGGTGCGGGTCGCGCGGCAGATCGCGGATCTCGGTGGAGGTGTCGCCCGTAATGAGCACGGATTTCAGCGGTGCGCCGAGCGCTTGCCGGACGGTGCTGATCACCTGGGTTCCAGTCTGTCCGTGGCTCAGGTGATAGTCGGTCATGAGCAGATCGATGCCGGCATGGGCCGCCTCGAGCGCCTCCGCAAGGGAGCCCGCGGCCGTCACGTGATAACCCTCGGCGCGCAGCAGCATGCGTATCGCATCCAGGACGGCCGAATCGTCCTCGACCAGAAGCACACGCAGGTTCGCGCGTGGCGCCGCGAGTCCGCCGTGCGGGCGCGCCGTGTCCGATGCGTCCGGCGCGGCGGGCGGCTGTCCGGTGGCGGCGGGCGCGTACAGCGTGAACACCGAACCCACCCCGACTTGCGAGCTCACTTCCAGCGTCAGTCCGAGCAGCGCCACGATTCTCTTGACGATCGCCAGACCGAGGCCATACCCGTCATGCGAGCTGTTGGCCGGCACGCCGACTTGATAGAACTCGTCGTAGATGCGCGAGATCTGGTCCGCGGGGATGCCGGCGCCGGTATCGATCACCTCGAGTCGCACCAGCGATTCCGTGGCCCGCAGGCAGCGCAACGCGATGGAGCCGCGCCGAGTGTATTTGATCGCGTTGGAAACGAGATTTCTCAGAACCTGTTCCAGCAGGGCCGGATCGGTGTGCAGGCGGATCGCCGGGGCGTCCATCTCGAGCGACAGACCCTTGTCCGCGGCAACGCCGGCGAACTCGCGCCGCAGCGGGTCGAGGATCGTCGCGACCGCGAAATCCGCCGGCTCCGGCTTCACCGCACCCGACTCGAGCTTGCTGATGTCGAGGAACGCGTTGAGCAGCCGCGACATGGTGCCGATGGCCTGTTCCTGCTGCATGACCGCCTCGGCCGATTGGGCATCGAGCGCGAGCGATTGCAGCGGCTGGCGCAGGTCGTGGCTTGCCGTCGCCAGGAAACGGCTCTTGCTCCGGTTGGCCTGATCGGCCATCTCGCGCGCCTGCTCCGCCGCGGCCTGCGCGCTCTCGGCGCCGCGGCGAGCCTCCTCGGACGCGGCCCGGGCGGCGATCAGTTCCGCCTCGATGAGCTTGCGGTCGGTCACGTCGCGGATCGCTGCGGCGATGAGCAGCTCGTCATCCTGTTGCTCGATGGGGCTCAGGCTGATCTCGACCGGGAATTCGCTGCCATCGCGTCGCCGGCCGAAGAGCGGAAGGCTCTGGTCCATCAGCCGCGTCCGCATGTTGCGGCCGTAGTCGCCGCGATGATGGACGTGCCGGTCTTGAAATCGCTCGGGCATGAGCAGCTCGACGTGCCGCCCGACGAGTTCGTCGTGAGAGTAGCCGAAGAGGGTGGATACGCGACGGTTGACGAAGCGGATGATGCCCGCCGAGTCGATGAGGACCATTGCGTCCGGCGCCGCATCGAGCGTGCTGCGCGCGAGTTCCGGAGCTGCAGAGCGCATGTCGAGACACGTCCTCCC
>JAJZZR010000179.1 GCA_021797465.1 Pseudomonadota bacterium
GACGCAATCACCGCCGAAGCGGGTTCCCCCTCGCGCACCCGCTCAACTGCCATCAGCCGGATCGCCTCCAGCGTAGGATGATCAAAGCTGCGCCCGTCCCGCTTCATGACCTTTGATAGCAGGTCGACCCAAAATCGTCCAGAAAAATGTCGTCTTACTTATAGACTTGTGAGTAAGCGGGCATCCGTATCAGGCCCAACGTAAGCCAAGCGGGCGCTGGCCGATCATGGCCAGCTCCCACCTAAACCCCCTGCTTCTGGTTCTGGAGTTGATCTGGACTCGTCTGTCCTATGAACACCCAATGGCGCCCCTATTCGGTGAGGATCTCGAGGTCGAAGCCTTGGCCCCGCTGTTGGACGCTCTGCCGGTCGAGAGCGCTGAGTCCGCGTCCGGCTGGGGTTGGCAGTACTACACTTATGATCTTACCAAAGCTCAGCTCGCTACTGGTCCTGATCGGCAGGCGTGGTCGCCAGTTGAACTTGATGCAAACCAGTTCGTCGTTGTGAACCGGCTATGCCAGGAGGACGTCGACGCCGAGGACCCTGCATTTCGGGAGTTTCTTGCTCAAGAGGGATTGGAAGTTGACACATTTGTCCGTGGACTCATCGGAACAAGCCTAGTTGCTCGCAACGGCACCAAGTTGACGCTGACGACCGTGAACTGCGCCTGTTTGCTATTGCCGGATGGGCGCCGGATCGCTGCCGACAATAACACAGGCCGCTTGGAGCGATGGGTTGATCGTTTCATGAACGAACGCCGCGAGTGCTCGGCGACCTCCGACGGCGAGAAGACCTAACGACAGTGTGGACCGTCAAACTGCGCATAAGCGGAACACCAGTTGTGCCAGTCTCCGGATATTCGCTCATGAACCACGCGGGAGTCGCTCTGGGCTGACGACTGCGATCGATAGCCGCCGCCGCTCACGCGCCACCGCTCCCGAATTTCCAGACCGGAATGCCGAACTTCTTGGCCTTGTCGGCCAGGTTTTCCTGAATGCCGGTGCCGGGGAAGACCATGACCCCGATCGGCAACACGTCGAGCATCTGGTCGTTGCGCTTGAACGGCGCCGCCTTGGCGTGCTTTGTCCAGTCGGGCTTGAAGGCAATCTGCGCCACTTTGCGGTGGTCGGCCCATTTGGCGGCGATGAGCTCGGCACCCTTCGGTGATCCGCCGTGCAGCAGCACCATGTCGGGATGCTTGGCGTGAACCCGGTCGAGCTTGTCCCAGATCAGGCGATGATCGTTGAAGTCCAGTCCGCCGGTGAAGGCGATCTTGGGGCCGGCGGGCAATAGCACCTCGTTGGTGGCCCTGCGCTTCGCGGCGAGGAAGTCGCGGCTGTCGATCAAGGCCGAGGTCAGGTTGCGATGGTTGACCTTCGATCCGGAGCGCGGACGCCAGGCCGAATTTGTGTGGCGCTCGAACTGGTCGGCGGCCTGGTCGCGGAAGAACTCCATGCTGTTGCGGCGTTCGATCAGCGTCTGCCCCTCGGCGGTGAGGCGTTCGAGTTCGACCGAGCGTATTTCGGAGCCGTCCTGTTCCTTCTGGCTGCGCTTCTGCGCCTGCTCATTGTCGTCCAGCTCGCGCTCGATCCGGCTGGTGGCGCGGTGGAAGAGATTGACGGTCGACCAGAGCAGGTCCTCTAGGTCGGGTTCGAGGCGGGTGTCCGCCAGGGTGACAACCAGGGCGTCGAAGATGTCGGCGACGGCGCCGGCGACGGCATTGCCATCGGGCAGCGGTCTCGGGTCAGGTTCGTCCTGGAAGGGGCGATAGCTGTAGAGCTGGAGTTCGGCGAGGACGTGATCGGTCGGGGAAGAGGCGTGCGGCGGCTCGTAGCCGGTGTCGTCGTGTTCGGTCGTCATGGTGCTGCCCTTCGTCGGATCGACCGCGCCCATCGCGGCCTTCTTGGCGACGAAAGGCGGCGGGCGGACCGGACCTGCACCCGGAGCAAAGCGAAGGGCCGTAGCGCAGCGGAAGATGGCGGGGGCCGGCTATTTTGCCTCGCGATGTAAAGGCGGGCCTGCCCGCCGACGGAAAATAGTTGGCCACCCGCCATTGCCGGGCTGGGCCGTTTGCCGCCCCGATCGCCCACTCAGAAGGCCGTGGGCGCGGTCCTCTCCGACAAGGCTGGGAAGCACCTCGATCGAATACGGCATGAGACCGCCGCCGCCGCGGACATCATTTTCGGTGCCGCTTCACGCCGCCCATTCCATGAAACGAGCGACGTCTTCGGGAGCGATCTGCACCCGCAACGCTGCCCGTAGCGCGTCGATACCGAGCGTGCGGAGATCCTCGTTGAAGTCGCCCAGTCGTGGCGACAAGGCCATTGCCTCGATCCCGGCCTGGTTCGCACGGTCGATCAGGCTCGCCATGGCGCCGTCCCCGGCCGGATCGTCGTCGCGGGCGATGTACAGCCGGCGCAGCGTCACGGGGAACAGGACGGCGGCGAGGTGCGCGGCCGAGAGCGCGGCCACCATCGGCATTGTCGGCATGACGCATCGGAGCGACAGCATGGTTTCGATGCCTTCGCCAGCCGCCACGACGTCGTGCGCCACATCGAAACGGACGGCGTTGCCCAGAAGGTTGCCCATCGCCCGCCTCGGCGTGTCGATCGCCGCCTTGTCCCGCCCCGATGGGTCCAGCCAGGTGCGATGCGCTCCGGTGATCTTGCCGTCGAGGCCGGTGACGGCTGCGATCATTGCTGGCCAGGTCTCGGTCGGAGACCATGCATCGGGACGGTAGTAGCAGTGCGGGTGGAAGCGGAGAATTCCGGTTCCGCGCAAAGCCGTAATGCCGCGTTTGCGCAAATACGTTTCGACGATTGTGCCCGTAATCGGCTGCGCCATGGCGAAGAGGCGGCGCGCTGATTCCGGCGATCCAGCCGGTGCGGAGGATGGCAGCCGTCCATGGTCCGGCTCTGGCTCCGATCTCGGGAGACTGAGAAAGTGGCGTGCCTCATTGGCGACGTCGCGGAAATCGGCAAGGCCACAGCTCTCGCGGATGACATCGAGGAGGTCGCCGTGATCGCCGGTCGCCGCGTCGGTCTTATGTGCAGTTGAACATAAGACAGATTATGTTGCGCCGAGGATTATGTTGCGGCCCCGCGCTGGGTGGCCTTGTTGCGAGCGATCGGCAGCTC
>JAJZZR010000537.1 GCA_021797465.1 Pseudomonadota bacterium
TGCCAGGCGCTGCGCGCGGAGGAGAGCGGAGAACCGTTTCCGCTCCAGCGGCTGCCGTGGCTGGAAAACGAAAATCAGGAGGTAGGGGTATGACGATGGAAAACGGATTTACCGTCAAGATCGAAGCGCCAGAACTCTCGCACGCAATTCTGGAGCTCGCGTCTGTCCTGGCGATGGGCGTCAGCACGAAAGCCGCACTGACCGAAGCGTCCATGGCCGAACCTAAGAAGAAAAAACGCGCTGCGAAGGCGCCCGCTCTTGAGCTGATCCACGAAGACCCGGTGCCGAAGGCCACAGAGACGCCATCAACAACGGACGCGCCAACCGTGGTCGATCTGCGCGCCGTGGCCGCAGAGAAGGGCAAGAGCGCTGAGGCCAAGGCGTCGATTAAGGCGCTCCTCCAGGAATTCGGGGCAGCGTCCATCTCCACGGTACCTGAGGACAAGCGTGCCGCGTTCCTCGCGCAGCTGGAAGCGATATGAGGGACGCGAGACTGCTGTTCAACGCTCTCCACGTACTCGCAGAAGTGAAACGGTCGAAGGCTTCAGAGGACGATGAAACGCTCGGCAGCACACCGGGAGCCGGCCGGACCTACAACGGCGCTCACCACGCACACAGCCAATCCTGGTACGCCCGGCACCATAAAGCCAAGCGCAGCCGTGGATATGCCCGTTGGTTCGCGAGGCACCCCAAAGGATCGAGGGTGATCCGCGATGCCAATTAGCGCCCACACCGAACGCGCGCATGCGCTCCTGTCGGCATCTAGTGCGTCCCGCTGGATCGCGTGCCCGCCGAGTGCGCGACTCCAGGAGTCCGTACCGGACACAACGAGCGAGTACGCGGAAGAAGGGACGCTGGCTCACGAGTTCGCCGAGGTCACCTTGCGGCGTCGGCTCACCCGGTGCAACGCGAAGGAACGCAAGGAGATCGAAGAGCGCGAGGCACGCATCCGCGCCCACGCGCTCTTCGCGCCGGAGATGGACAACGCGGTCCGGGAGTACTGCGCGATCGTCGAGGAGCGGTTTTTCGCCGCGAAGGCGCGGTCCGAGGACGCCGTCGTCTTGCTCGAGCAGCGGCTGGACTACTCGGAGTGGGTGCCGGAGGGATATGGCACCGGCGACGTGGTCCTGATCGCCGACGGCGTACTTGAGGTCATAGACCTAAAATTTGGAAAGGGCGTCCCGGTAAGCGCGGTCGGCAATCCGCAGATCCGCCTGTACGGACTCGGCGCCTGGTCGGCCTGGAGCTACCTGTACGACGTCCGCGAGGTGCACCTGACCATTGTACAACCACGCCTGGACAGCGTGAGCACGGACGTGCTGCCGATTGGTGAGCTGCTCGAGTGGGCGCAGACGGCTGTCAAGCCTGCGGCCGCACTGGCCGACGCCGGAGAAGGGGAGTTCAAGCCGGGTGACCACTGCCGGTTCTGCAAGGTCAAGGCGACATGTCGGGCGCGCGCCGACGAGAATCTGGCAGCCGTCGCGTACGAGTTCCGCGAACCGGCGCTGATGTCCGACGAGGAAATCGGCTCTCTGCTTTTCGTCGCCGAGCGGTTGTCGACCTGGGCGGAAGACGTGCAGAAGTACGCGTTCGAGCAGGCCAAAAGCGGGCACAAAATTCCTTTCTGGAAGCTGGTCGAAGGACGCAGCAACCGCGCGATCGTGGACAAGCCAAAGGCGATCGAAGCTCTGAAAGCCGCAGGACTGGCGGAAGACAAGTACCTCAAGCCCAAAGAACTGTACGGGATTGGGGACCTGGAGAAACACGTGGGCAAGAAAGAACTCGTTACGCTGCTCGGAGATCTGATCCAAAAACCTCCGGGAAAACCCGTGCTGGTCGCGGAGACCGACAAGAGGCCGGAGCTGAACAGTCTGGACCAGGACTTCGCAGGCGAAACGTTCGAGGCTCAGTAATTTTTTACACACGGCGTACAGCCCGTACTATCCCAGTCTAGTGTACGCGGATTACCCAAAATTCATACCGGGAGTGACAAATTCATGGCAATTGACAATGCCGCAACAAAGCTGGTGACCGGGAAGGTGCGTCTGTCTTACGCGAACATCTGGGAGCCGAGGGAGAACGACCAGGGACAGTTGAAGTACTCCTGCGCTCTCCTGATCCCGAAAACGGACAAAGAAACCCTGCGTAAGGTCAAGGCCATCGTGGACGCACTCAAGGCGGAAGCGGTCACGAAGTACAAGGGCAAACTGCCGGCCAACTTCAAGCTTCCCCTGCACGACGGTGACGAGGAAAAGCCGGACGACGAAAACTACGCGGGGCACTATTACCTGAATGCCTACGCCAACACGCAGCCCGGAATTGCAAAGCCCGTCGGAAGGGGCGCGGATGGCAAGACAAGGTTCGAGGAGATCGAGGACACCACGGAGGTCTACAGCGGGTGCTACGCGCGCGTGAGCGTGAACTTTTACCTTTACGACAACAAGAGCAAGGGGATCGGCGTGGGGCTCAACAACATCGTGAAGGTGCAGGACGGAGAGCCGTTGGCCGGACGTGCCAGCGTGAACGACGACTTCGCCGACGAGGAGTTCGACGACGGGGACGAGGATGACGATTTTCTCAGCTGATTTTTGACGGGTAAAGGGGATCTAGCTTCGGTTCGGTCCCCTTCCCTATCTCAAAAGGAGTGGTACGCATGCCTGACGAAGAGCCGTATGTGTTAATCGACGGGGAGAAGCACCCGGTTTTCAGCTTCCCCGATCGGAGTTTGACGCCGGAACAGGTGGCCCGTATGCGCGCGAACACGGTCGGATGGCGGGCGCTCCTGCCAAAATACGACGACGAAGCGCTCACGCAAACGGCGCGTTGGCAAGCCGAAAATTGCACAGTTTGTCACCCCTCTGAGCCGACCTACGAGTCCATGCTGATTCACCACACCCTTCCGGAGTTGCTGCGGCGGTTTGAGAGCGTCCGCGCGTGGCACGCATGACGACACTGAGTGTCGACATTGAGACTTTTTCTGGTACATCCCTTCCCGATTGCGGAGTGTACCGATACGTCGAAGATCCGTAAGCGTCAAATCCTCCACACCTTCCGGCAACGCGCCACCACTGAGAGAATGTAGTCAGGAATTCATTCGAGGAGGCGTATCGTCATGAAAAGAGAGGAGTTGTTGCAG
>JAJZZR010000439.1 GCA_021797465.1 Pseudomonadota bacterium
GCGCACGCGCGTAAGCCTTCAAAGGCCGACTGACGACATCGTGCGGTTCGGGTATGCCGTGGAGCTCACCGGACCTTTGAGCGAGCAACAGCGAGCGGAACTCGAGTTCGCAGCGCAGACCTGTCCAGTACGTCAGACGCTTTCAAAACAACTCTGTTTTGAACAAATGAGGTGATCGGATTGGCCCACTCGGATTCGGCGCGGATGACCCCTGTGCTCCGCAAGAATTTGATCAAGCGGCAACGAAGTGGTACTCGTGATGGAGGCCGCCGAGGATGGAGTCAGCGCGCGTCGAGCACGAGCGGCGCGACCCGCGTCAGCAATCGAGCAGTTTGAAGATAGATCTCATTCATGGCTTGAGCACAAGGAGACCGTCGCGAGAGCGGCCGACCCACGGTCGATTACTGCCCCTGGGAAATTGAGACGGATCGAGCTTGCCCGCCCACGGTAGGGAGAGCTCGCGCCCGAGTTGCAAACAGAGGCGTACGGTCTTGATGCTGCCGCATCGCTTGAGGAGTTCGCTCAGGACGCCAGCGCGAATGTTGTAGCTGCTCTCCACGAGCTCACGCGCTTCCTGCAGCGATTGGCGAACGCCGACCTCGCTCAGGAGCTCAAGGAGCGCGCGTTCTGGCGAGGAGACAAGCGGCGCGCCCTGGTGGCCCTCGAAGGGCCGAACGTGCAGGAGCGCGTCGGGACGCTCTTCGAACAGCCGTTTGCGGTGATACTCGGCCGGGAAGCGTTTGGTGAACCACTCAGGGAGGCGCCCGGCCTGCCAGCCATATAGGTGAAGCACCGGGCGTTGGGCCACGTACTGGCGGATGCCATGCCAGTCGAGCGCGGACTTGCCACCCACATGCAAGCCCTCGAACACTCGCTGCAGCAGCGCGAGGCTTGGGTGCAGCGCGGGTGGATCATTGGTGCGGCTATAGACACCGCGTGCCATCCGCTCCAGCCAGCCCGCCCGGACGTAGTGGACGGCCAGATCGGCCGATATGCCGAGGGCGGCGAGATCGGCGGAGGTTACCGGCGTTCCGGGCGCAAGGCGGGTGTAGAGTCTCTTTAGTTTATCTCCATTTATCGTAGCCATACTACGAGTATATCGATGATTCAAAAGCGCACAAGCTTTGTTTTATTGATCTAATAGTAGCCATACTACGATAAATAGACTTTTTCAAAGACAACCCGGTCGTCAGTGCCGTGCTTCCCCAGACCGGCGCGCGGGCAATCGACTGACCAGTGACAAATCGCGCATGCCCTTTCGCACCGCCCGGGTCTCGGCCCAACCAGATTTACGCGCGGAAAGTGGTCGCGCCGCCGGGAGCAGTAGTGAGCCGCTTTGTCGCGGGGCGGGTTCGGTCAGTCCATTTTGTCCGCGAAAAGAACCGTTGGTCTGTGGGAATTCTGTGGGAATCAGTGGTGCTCAGTAGTGCTTTGTCGTGACAATTGCAACGGACGTCCCACAGCGGGTTTATATAAATATTAACAGAAACAAAGCATTACAAATTTCCGAATGAGCGAGTTTCCTGCCCGGCCGAATTTGTAAACCGTTGGTCGGGGGTTCAAGTGTAAGGACTCCGCCATCCCCGTTCTTCCGCCTTTGAACTGAGCGGTCGATGCTCTGTGCCGCGGCGAGTGGCCGCATGGCGAGGGCGAACGATGAACGAGCAGAAGCAAGCGGAGCTGACGCTGGGAGAGCGTCGGTATCTGGAGCGGGCGCGAGAGGCGCAGGCCGAAGGGGTATCGCTGCGCGATTACTACCTGGCTCATGGATTGAGCGTGCGGATGCTGTCCAGGGTGCAGCGACAGCTGGCGGACAAGGGGATTGTGCCGCCGCTGAGCGAGATAGCAGCGGGAGCCGGCAAGCCCGGCAAGCCCGGCAAGCTTATCGAAGTGCGCGTGGCCGACTCTGTGGGCAGAGCCGGATTCCCGGCGGCAGGACCTGTGTGCCGGCTGCGCCATCCGAGCGGGTGGCTGATCGAGTGCGGGATGTGGCCGGATCCGCGATGGCTTTCTGGGCTGATGGAGGTGCGCTCATGATTCGCTTCGGGAGTGAGGATCTGAAGGTCTACCTGTATCGCGATCCTGTTGACATGAGGAAGGGGCGCAACTGCCTTGCGGCGCTCGCCCAGGAGGCGATGAAGGTCGATCCCTTCTCTGGCGCACTGCTGATCTTCGTCAGCCGTCGCCATAACGCCGTGAAGCTCCTTTACTGGCACCGCAACGGTTTTGTCAAGCCATCGACAGAAGACCCACGGCATCAAATCCGAACTTCGGTTGCTCTGTTATCCATGGCATCGTTGGTACGGGCGTGACGTTCTGACACACAACGCAAAAGGAGTATATGCGGTACTCTCTTACGCGTGCCGGCTACCGGAGGAACCCGACACGATTCTGCAAATTCCTCGGTGGATGTTCGATCCCAAACTCTGCGCGGCAATGCTCGTGGCGGAACGCCCAGGGGTCGATTGCGCGACGCTTCGAGAACTCCAGCGCCTGATCGCCGCACGACGTGCCACCGTACCAAGCGCGGTGGTACAACCACTGGCGTCTCAACCCCCAGAGGGAGATGCCGATGAAGAGAGTCCCCCGAGAAGATCGGCTCACGCAACTGGGCCTGTTCTGCGAAAGGGCCGCCGCGCCGCAATGGCGCGACCTGAGCGAGGAGACGCGCGCCGAGGTGGTACGGCACCTGGCGCAGCTTCTACGCGAGGCGCGCGACGTCGGGTCCGTAGCCCAAAGCGCAGGAGGGGCCAGCAATGAGTGAGAAGATCAAGCCGCAACATCTTGCGCGCAAGGCGATACTGTACGTGCGGCAGTCGACCGCATATCAAGTGGATAACAACATCGAGAGCCAGAAGCTGCAGTACGCGATGGAGGCACATCTGCGCGCTTTGGGCTGGAGTCAGGTGGAAATTGTCGACGAGGATCTTGGCCGATCGGCCGGTGGCACCGTCGCGCGGTCAGGCTTCGAGCGGATGGTTGCCCAGGTGAGCCTGGCCATCGTATCTGATGGGGCTGGACGGCTTTTTGGTCACGTTCGATGATGGACGGGGGCGGAGATCCATCAAGGATGGTGACCACGCCGCTGGTGTTTTCCGTTCCCGCTGTCTTGG
>JAJZZR010000051.1 GCA_021797465.1 Pseudomonadota bacterium
CTCCCCGAGCTCGATACGCTGGCTCTGTTCGCGCAGCACGCCGCTTCTCAGCTCGTCCATCAGGCGCGTCATGCGCTTGACCGAGTTGTCGATCGTCAGGATTGCGTCGTCGAAGAACTCGGGGTTGCCGCGGTGGCGGGCGGCGTTCTGCACCACGAGGGCCTGCTGGGCGATGAGGTGGCGCAGGTCGTGCATCAGCACCGCGGAGAGCCGGTTCATCGCCTCGAACTGGTGCGCCTCTCCCAGCCGCTGGGCCGCCTGCTCGAAGGCGAGGTAGCTCGCCACCTGGCGGCCGGCGGCCCGCAGCAGATCGAGTTCCTCCCAGCCCAGGTGCACCGCCACGAGTGGTTGTCCGATCGCCACGAACCCCACCAGCGTGTTCTGGCAGATGAGCGGGACCACGAGCCACAGGCGCGGATTTTCGAGCAGCCAGGGCGGCAGGCTGAGCCCCGGGCGAGCGCGGCGCGGTCCGCGCTCGTCCTCGAGATTGCAGATCCACTCGTGAGCCAGCAGATAGTCAAAAAATGCCCGATGCTCCGTCTCGCGCGGCGCATCGGCTGGGGCGAATTCTCCACCGACCGGCGCGTAGCCGCCGTCCCGGTCGGCGAGCCACAGTCCGCCGTTCGTGGCGCTGACAAAGCCGGCCATGACGCGCACGATGCGGTCGTAGAACGGAGTGTCGTCGCGCTCCGAGAGCACCCGGGTGAGCTTCTGCCACTCGCTGCGGTAGTCGTAACGGTAGGGGAAAAGATATTTGGCGATCATCACGCGCGACCAGGCTCGGAACTGCTCCGAGAGCGCGGCCACCGCCAGTACCAGCACCCCGGCGGCCAGAAACAACAGCTGCCCAGCCGCGCCCCACGAGCCGCCGAAGCGGCGGATCAGGAAGCTCCCCACGGCCATGACGAACACGTAGAGCGCCGTCCCGAGGAGCGTGGCGCTGAAGAAGACGATGCGCGGTGAAAGAAATGCGGCCGATTCCCACTCGGTGATACGGCTGAGGCCAATCGCAAGCAGCACGGCGAGCGCGGCATTGAAGAAACCGCGGTCGGTCCAGAGGACCGAGGCGAGACTGCCGTGCAGCATCGCCACTGAATACAGGCACAGGTCCCATGCGTAGAGCGCCCCGATCGCGAGCCAGAGGTATTTCAGCGCCCAGCGCTGCGTGGCGCGGGTGTTGCGTGCCGCCTGCTCGACGAGCACGAGCCCGGCAATGACGAGCACGAACGCCCCCCACAGCCAGTAATGCGCCGCTTCGCGCACCCACAGGCCTGGCTCTCCCGGGAGGAACGCGCCGATCGCCCACAGCAGCACCAGCACCACCAGTCCCGCAAGGGAGCGCTGCGCGATCCGTCCGAGGCCGGAAGTCTTCTCTCCACTCAGGCAGCGCACCAGGACCAGTGCCCAGGCTAGGTCGCGCAGGTACTCGGCGGGGATCACCAGCGGCGTGACGTACTCGCCCAGGCGCCCTCCCTGCGTGGCAAGTACGATCGACCAGCCGAGCTCGGCGGCCACCGCGGTCACAATTCCCGAACCGGTCAGGCGCCGCCGCCAGACGGTCAGGCAGGCTACCAGCAGCGCCGCGTAAGCGATTGCGGAAAGCGCATAACTCAGCATGGTGTGATGCTAATAGAGACGGCCATGACTTGCCCCGGACTCATGCCACGACATTCGGTTTTACCCCAGGTCTCCAGAGAACCTCCATTTGAGCCGCCCGCTCGTCGAAATTCTTTACATTATGGCGGGGCGCTCGGTTCAAAGACGTCTCATGTCTTTGTTTTCATTATTTTTTTATTATGGCATGAGGATTGCATCTCTAGCTTGCGGCCACCATGGACCGACCATTTTGAGGATGTACGTATGATCATTCGAAAACTGTTGACCGCGGCGGTGCTGGTGACCGGCATTGCTGCCTTTGCCGGTCCGGCGTTTGCGGGCCCGATCGTGGGAACGATCGATATCAGTGGCGGAAGCGCCGGCATAACCACTTCCAATGGGGTGACGACCATTACCTTCTCCAATCCCGCAAACATCTTCTCGGTAAGCGGGTCCTTCAACGAGTTGATGACCTGCACGGGCTGCATCACCCTGGGGTCGCCGTTGTCAAGCAACACGACGTTGCCGTTTGATCTGTTTAGCGGCTCGAGCAACGGAGACAGCGTGGGACTAAGCGTGTCCACGGCGTCATTCACTAAGTTGAACTATGGCGGTTACCAGGTGTCGGGCACGGGAACGGTGAGCCTGTCCGGGTACGCCGACACGATGGGTGAGTACAGCATGACGATTCCCTCGTCTGGCGGGAACGCTTCGGTCGACATCTACTCGTCGGTTCCGGAGCCGGGTACTTTGGCGCTGTTCGGTGCGGGCCTGCTCGGTTTCGCGTTCTTCGTCGGCCGCCGCCGCCGCTCAACCAAACCGCTCGTGTAAAGACATAACAAATAAAGAAACGTTGAAACGGCTTTCACAACGGCCCCCTCGGGGGCCGTTTTCTTATGTGCCGGGGAATTCGCTCGCGCAGGCTGTAGGCATTCAAGGGAACCCGGGGCGGTCCCAAGCGACGAGCGAGGCAATTGCAAAACATGATTACGCAGCGCTCCCGCATGGTTGCGTACCGCTGTTGCACACCCTGCCCCAGGCTCATCGTCCGCCCGTTGCACGACTGTCTTCTCATTCCCGCCGAGCGCTTCTCCTGACGCATAAGGCCCCATTAGTGCCTGTGAAATATCAACCTGAGCATCGCACGACGTGAATTCGCTGCAAGAACCGCGTTGTGCGGGAAAAACTTGCTCAGGTTATTGTTTCATGCGCCCTTAGAACGGGAAGGTCGTATCTCGCGCCGGAGAGTTGAAGCCGCCGATGTCGGGACGATGACTGAACTCGGCCCGCAAGACGGGTCTCATGTCATCGGCGGTTCGCCCGAATGCACACCAGCCGCACAAGCGTCGTGCCCCGAGAGAGCCCTCGGGCACGAGGCCAGACTGGCTAGCCCGAGTTTACCGAGTTCGCGATCAGAATAACGTTCCGCCCTTGTTTTCTGCATAAATCCGCACTCCCTGTCGTATGACCTACCGTAGACGCCTCGCGGCGCCGGGTTCTGACCGCCAAAAGT
>JAJZZR010000205.1 GCA_021797465.1 Pseudomonadota bacterium
CCAGCCGCTCTGCTCGATGGGCAGGTACACCCGCGGGTGGGAATTCCACAGCTTCATCTGCGGCATGGGGCAGGAGAGCGGCAGGTCATCGGGACCCACCTCGTAATGCTGCTGAGCATTGGGTTGAATCAGGGGCTGCACTGCTGCGGCCATGTCAATTCCTGGCAAGAACGCAATCGGACGGTGAGTCATTATACCGGTCGACGGGCGCGGCACGCCTGGAATTCCACGGCGCACTGATTGACTGAACAACCCTCGCCTATATTAAGGAGGCGTAACTCAATAACGGCACCAGTTCTACCGTGGAAATGCTGGAATTGGTCCTGCGTCTACCCAGAATATGGTGCTGTTAATAATTTCCGCCGCCTAAATGCGAATATTCCTGCAACTGGGCCCGGGAGCTCGTACTTTTGAGCCACTGCATGATTTGGCTTACCTTGTGGGTCAGGCGGTAGCGGATGAAGACGTAAGCATGGTCTCGTGCGACCTTGCCAGAGGATAATCTCCAGCTCGTGCTCGGCAGCAATACCACGGATCTGCTCGCGCACTCTCCGAGCGACCTCCCGAGAAGGGCACCGATGCCGTGCCCGAAGTACCGTCCTGGAGGCGTACCGTGACGCACAGGGGCCGGAAAGCCGCGGGAATCGAGAATCTCGATGGTGCGGATGGACTGAATCCGGGTATTCGAAGACATAAGCCCGCCGTTTCAGAAGTAGAAGATCCCCCACCCACATGAACGGTCCGGCAGCAGTAATCAGCTTCGATGCCGCTGCACGAGGAAATGCCCCCGGAAAGCGCGAGGACATGATACGGGCTTCAGAATAAAGTTCGCGTGACGTCGACCCACGTCCAGAACAACAGTCCTTTGCTGACGCGGGTTGTGCAACCCAGCACGGCCAGCCGCGCGAGATCCCCCATCCACTCACAACCTATCCGACGCCCAGCAGCGCCTCGATTTCCTCCCTTCTCGGCATCGACGGCGCGGTCCCTGGGCGCGTCACGGAGATCCCCGCAGTCGCACACCCAAATCGCACCGCCTCTAACGCCGACCGTCCCTCGCTCAGCGCTGCCGCAAACCCGCCGCAGAATGCATCACCGGCACCGGTCGTCTCTACTACCGCCCCCGCATTGAATGCCCCCACCAGCAACACTTCCGCGCCCTCTGCGCACACCAGCGCACCGCGGGCCCCCAGCGTCACAATCACACACCGAGCTCCCCGCCGCCGCAGCGCCCGGGCCGCGCTTTCTGCCTGAGTCACACTCTCCACTGACTGGCCTGTCAGCAGCGCAGCCTCACTCTCATTCGGAATCAGAAAATCCACCAGCCCCAACATCTCATCGCTCAGTGCCTGCGCCGGCGCCGGATTTAAGATTGTCAGCGCGCCAGCCGAACGCGCCAGCCGCAGCCCGCGCTCCACCGTCCCTAGCGGCAACTCCAACTGCGTTAGCAACACCCCCGCCGAACGAATTGCCTCACCCGCAGCGTCCACATCCGTCGCCGTCAGCGTAAAGCACGCCCCCGGCACCACAATAATCGCGTTCTCCCCGCGCACTTCATCGATCAAAATCGCCGCCGCACCCGTCGGCACATCGCAGCTCCCCACCAATGACGCATCGATCCCATCCGCCGCCCACGTCTCACGCGCCAGCCTCCCAAACGCATCATCCCCCAGCCGCGAGATCATCTGCACCGCCGCTCCCGCTCGCGCCGCCGCCACCGCCTGATTCGACCCTTTTCCGCCAGGCCCCAGCGCAAAGCCACTACCCATCAGCGTCTCGCCCCACGCCGGCAGACGTTCCGCACGAAACGCCACATCGGCCACATAGCTCCCCAGCACCACAATCTTGTTTCGCATTCGGTTCATTTCTCTCCTCCAAACTATCCCCCATAAGCTCGAGCAATTAACACAAGCGCCATCAGGTACGACACAAACATCGCGACAAGATATCCCTTCGCGCGCGCATTTGCGCCGCGAAATTCTTTCCAAACAAATACCCCAAACAGACACGCCACCATCGGCGACGCCTGCCCGATCGCATATGAGATCGCCACTCCCACCAGGCTCGCGGCTACAAAGTTAAACACCGTTCCAATCCCCCAGATGACTCCGCCCAGCAAGCCCAGCGCATGATATCGCGCCGGCGCGCGTAAGTAGTCCGCTGCCGCCACGGGGCTGCCGACTATCGGCCACCGCATCAACAGCGTGTTGAACACGAAACAGCACACGAACGCGCCAAGCGTCAGGTAAACCGCGGTAGTATACGGTGTCAGCGTGTGTCCATGAGTCATTGCGCGCGTCACAAACGGCGCAAAGAGCCCCATCAAGACTCCTGACACCACGCACACCACCACGCCCTTGCGCGACACCGCCTGCGCGCCCGTGCGCAGCGCCCCATATGCCTTCCCCACCAACACCACGGCCACCACGGCCATCAGCACGCCCAGTCCCAACAGCGTCGCGCTGCCGCGCGGCTGTAGCGCATAGCTCAGCACCACGCCTTCCACCAACGCAATTCCGATAGAGATGGGAAACGCCACGGCCAGCCCGACGATCTCAATCCCCGCGATCAGCAGCACATTTGCAATATTGAATATGAACCCGCCCAGTGCCGCATACAGCAGATTAACATCGTCGGCCGAGTGCACATTCGCAAGAAATGCCTTTGGCCCACCCGCATAACTTCCCATGGTGAACGCCAGCACCAGTGCGATCAAAAAGATTCCCAGCGCATAATCCCAGTAATATAGCTCGAATCGATAATTCCGCGTGCCCTTGAACGTATTCGCGAACGAGCCCCAGCAGATCGTGCTCAGAATCGTCATTAGCAACGCGACAGCAAAGGTAGACGGTACAAACATCGATAGCCTCCGGTACACTATCGCCCGCAAGCCACGGCTACTCGCGGGAGGTAGTCATTATGCCGCATGGGTAAAGAGTGAGCAGTGGACGAATGGCACTCGGATAACGCGCAACGTGAAAATTTCGCCGACGTAAGATAGCGGTGGCTCGGGTAGTTCGGACAGATTTTCCGAGCCGATAAGTGGAAGGATCTGCTGAGTTGATTAAACACGGTAACGGTATTTGCTTCAACTC
>JAJZZR010000520.1 GCA_021797465.1 Pseudomonadota bacterium
CCGGCGGTGGTGGACCACTCGCGCAGCAGCGTGATGCCGTCGACATCCGGCATCCAGATGTCGAGCAGCACCAGATCAGGCGTCTGGCGGGCCCGCGACGCGCGCGCTTGGGCCGCGTTGGCCGCGACTTCGACTGCGTAGCCTTCCTCGGAGAGGATCTCCTTCAGCAGGCCACGGATATCCGCCTCGTCATCGACCACCAGTATGTGTGCCGAACTCATGCTTGTTCGCTCCGCAATGTCTCTTGCCTCTTCCGCGCCCCCGACCGCCGGCCGAACGCCACCGGCAGCGTCACCCGGATGCGGGCCCCGCCTTCCGGAAGGTTGTCGGCGTCGATCCGCCCGCCGTGCTCTTCCACGATCTTCTTGACGATCGCCAGCCCCAGGCCCGTACCTTTGGGCTTGCTGGTCACGTACGGATCGAAGATCCGGCCGAGCAGCTCCGCCTGGAAACCGGGCCCATTGTCACACACGGTCACCGCCGCGAACGCATTACCGCCACCCTCGAGCCGCGTGGCGATCTCGAGCCGCGGCGCGGGACGGCCCTCGAGCGCCTCGAGCGCGTTGGTGACCAGGTTATTCAGAATCTGGCGCACCCGGCCGCGATCGGCCTCGATGGCCGAAAGCCGCTCATCCAGATCGAGCACGATGGCGGCATGCCCGTCCTGCGAGCGATACAAGTCGGCGACCTCGGTCACCAGCTGATTGAGGCTGAAACGGCTGACGTGCATCTCCGGCGCGCGCGCGTATTCGCTGAATGCATTGACCATCTGCTGCATGCTCTCGACCTGCTGCACGATGGTATGGATGGAGCGATCCAGAATTTCCGCCTCCGGCGGCGCGAGCAGCGAGAGCAGCCGGCGCCGCAGACGCTCGGCCGACAGCTGGATCGGGGTCAGTGGATTCTTGATCTCGTGCGCCAGACGGCGCGCGACCTCGCCCCAGGCGGCATCGCGCTGTGCCTCGAGCAGCGCGGTGATGTCGTCGAAGACGATCACGTAGCCCATGTCGCCGCTTTCGCCCGGCAGCGGCGTGCAGGCGCACATCAGCGTGACCGTCCGGCCCGATTTGCCGAACTCGATCTGCTCACGCCACTCCTCCCGGCCGCGCGCAAAGCGCACCGCAAGCGCCGCGACGAACTGCGCGAGCCGCTCGTTGCCGGCCGAAAGGTCCGGCAGCGCCCGCCCGGCGGCGGCCGACAGGTCGGTGCCCAGGATGCCGCCGGCCGCCCGGTTGGCCATGCGCACCACCAAGTTGCGGTCGATCGCCACCACCCCGGTCGAGAGCCGCGCGAGGATGATCGCCAGCCGCTCGCGCTCGCGCTCGACCGCCTGCTGACTGCGGGTTGCCTCTTCGTGAGCTCGGCGTAACCGTTTGGTCATGTCGTTGAAGGAATGCACGAGGAAACCCATCTCGTCACGCGACGGCAGGGCCAGCCGGGTCGCGAAATCGCCCTTGCCCACTGCACGGGTTCCGGCGATGAGGTCCTGTACGGGGCGCGCGAGATGCTCGGCGAAGTAGATCGCACCGTGGATGGCAGCCAGCATCGCCAGCAAGAGCACGAGCGTCAAGGTCAAGGTGAAGCTGTATCGCACCGGCTGGCGCAGCGCCGTCAGATTGCCGTAGCGCGAATATGAGCGCTGGACCGCGTCGGAGAGGGCCGAGAGCCGCGCCGGCACCGGGTACAAGGCCATCAGATACCGCAAAGCGCCATCGCTTGAAGCCTGCGCGAGCGGCACGCCGATGCGGATCAGGAATCGGCCGTCGGACTGAGGCTCGAGCCTGACATAGGTGTGTCTGGCCGTTACGGTGCGCACCAAGTTGGTGGGCGGCGCGAGCGGCACGTCGGCGAGCGGATCCCGCAAGCTCGCGGCGAGGATGCGCCCGCTGCCGCTGTACAGGATGATCTCGCGGGCCGAGTCGACGCGGCGCGCCCGGTCGATCTGTGCCTGGATCTGCAAGGTCGGCCGTCCGCTTAAGGAGCGGGCCAGCACCGTGGTGCGGCGCGATTCCGCCTGCACACGCAGGTCCAGAGCCGAGCGCGACAAGACCAAGGCATCTTTCAGTCCTGCGCGAACCTCGACGCGAAACCAGCTGTCGATGCCGCGGTCGAGAAACTGCAGCGAGGCGAAATACACGATCAACAGTGGTGCCACCACCAGTGCGCCGAAGATCAGCACGGTGCGGGCCGTCAGGCGCGAGCCCGGCACGTGGTTGCGGTAGTCGCGCACCAGCTGCCAGACTCGGCGCAGCAGCAGCACGATCAGCGCAAACACGCCGATCACGTTGAGCAGGACGATCCAAGGTTGAAGCCGGCTGAACTCGGAGGAGTTCTGGGTGCTCTTCGCCAGGAGCATCAGGGCGGTGAGCCCGATGACGCTCCACAGCGCAATGGCGGCGATCGCGCGGGCACGCCACCGCGGCGCGGATCCACTCACACTGGCAGCGACCATGTGTACCACGCGCTCTCGCGCTGCCAGTCGTCCGTCCAGAACAGTAGTGCACGCAGGGACGCGGGCAGCTTCCCGCGCCGCACGCTGGCACGGACACTGATGATGTAGCGCCCGCCATGTAGTTGGGACTCAACCAGGATCGGCCAGTCGGTCACCCGCTCGAGATAGTGCAACGCGTCCTGGACGGTCTTGAAGCTGTCCTCCGCGCCGCTCTGGACATTACGCACCACATAGCGGCGGGTGACCAGGTGGTAGGCGAGCTCCCGATGCAGCGTGACGTCGACGATCGTGGCGTCGAACCAGAAGCGGCGTACTTGATCGATCCGAGCCTCGACGTCGAAGCTGAGTGTCACGCCGTTCTGCAATGCCTTGAGAATGGTCGGGTTCAGCGGATAGGCCACCTGCGCATTGAGCTCGATGACGCCATGGTCGAAATTGACATACGCCGAGCGCACCGCGAGCGCGCCGTCGAGGGCGCTGGCGCAGGCGGGCCTGCCGAGGCCGATGAGCACCAGCATTGCGGCGGCCACCAGAAATCTGGACGCCAATCCCGCCGCGGGCGCCCATCGCGAAATTATTCGTGGCATCAATGCAACGCTCGAGCGCGCCAATTTCCGTTCCTGCAGACTCTATCAGGT
>JAJZZR010000057.1 GCA_021797465.1 Pseudomonadota bacterium
ACTTTTGGCGGTCAGAACCCGGCGCCGCGAGGCGTCTACGGTAGGTCATACGACAGGGAGTGCGGATTTATGCAGAAAACAAGGGCGGAACGTTATTCTGATCGCGAACTCGGTAAACTCGGGCTAGATGCCGTGGCTCTCCACGAGGTTCTCGACCTTCTCGAAGCGCAGCGCGGGCTTGTCTCCGGAGCGGGAGTACAGATGGCGCCGGCTCATCTCGGCGAGCGCCGCGTCGCGCTCGGCCGCGGTGGCGTACCAGTGCAGGCGGTGCCATTCGGGCCCGACGAGCTTGCGAAAGGGATCCCCGGGCAGCAGGCTGACGCGCACGCCGTAGGGCCGCTGCCGTTCCTCGGGGAATGACTTGAGGTTTTGTGGCTGACTGATTCCCATGGCGCGCGAAGCTTACGGCGGTGGCTGCGCCGGGCGCAAGCGAGGCGGGCGGAGGCGGTATCATTCGCGGCGGAGGACACAGATCATGGCGTCATTGCACAAGAGATCGACCCTGCCCGGCGCCCGCGAGGCGCTGCCCGGGCGCGCTGCCGCGCTCGAGGTTGCCGCCGAGCACTACGTCAATGGTCATCGCGTCATACCGCCGTTCCCGGCGGGGCTGCGCGAGGCGCTGTTCGGGCTGGGCTGTTTCTGGGGCGCCGAGCGGCTCTTCTGGGAGATGCCTGGCGTCTATTCGACCGCCGTCGGCTATGCGGGCGGCTTGACGCCGAATCCGACTTACCGGGAAGTCTGCACGGGCCTGACCGGGCATGCGGAGGTCGTGCGTGTCCTCTACGATCCGGCACGCATCCGCTACGAGGACCTGCTGAGGGGCTTCTGGGAGTCTCACGACCCGACCCAAGGCATGCGCCAGGGAGGTGACGAAGGCACCCAGTATCGATCCGTCATCTTCACCGCCGACGAGGCGCAGCGCGAGGCGGCGGAAGACTCGCGCCGCACGTACCAGGCGCGGCTCACGGCCGCCGGGCGGGGGCGCATCACGACTGAGATTGCGCCGGCGCCGGTGTTCTATTACGCCGAGCCGTACCACCAGCAGTACCTGGCGAAGAATCCCGACGGGTACTGCGGCCTTGGGGGCTGCGGAGTCGCTTATTCCCATACGATCTGAGCGTGTGCGCATCGTGCGAGCGGCGGGCGCGACCCACATGAATCCGAGGTGCCACTCATGGCCATTCTGGTGATGATCCTGTTGTCCGTGCACGCGCTCGCCGGCGTGTTCTGGGTAGGCTCGACGCTGGCGCTCACGCACTCGTATTTCGAGATCACCCCGAAGCTGTTTCGCGCGCAGATGGTTGCCGCCACGTTCGCGTTCGCGGCGGGTCTGGCGCTGTGGGGCCTGGTGATCCGCGGCGCGCAGGGCCCCATGGCCAACACACTGGCGCTCGGGGCGCTGCTCGCGGTGATCGCCGCAGGCGTGCAGGGCGGGATGCATCGCAGCAACCCGGTGCGCGCGCAGCGGATCGCCGCGGTGCTGCTCTCGGCTACGGTGGTCTGCATGGTGATTGCGCCCTACGTGCGCTGAGGCGGCGCGCGAGCGGTCGCGCGAACTGGCGCCGTCGCGGCAGGTCTATACTGCAGCGACAGACGATCTGGAGGAAGCCGCCATGCGAGTCGCCGGCGTGTCTCGATCCGTTCTCGCGGCGCTGGCCGCGATGGCGTTTTCGGTCCCCGTGTTTGCCGCGTCCCCGGCGCTGCAGGCCGGGTGGGCGCCACGTCATGTGTACTTCGTCTACAGGGGTTTCACGGTGCGCTACAGCTGCAGCGGCCTTCGCGATGAAATCGTGAGGCTGCTGACCCGGCTCGGCGCACGGGACCTGAGGGTCCGCCCTGTGGGCTGCGTGCGCCCCGAGGGCCCGGAGCGATTTCCCGGAGTGGATGTGACCATGCAGGTGCTGACGCCGGCCGCTCGGGCAGCCGGGTCGGCGCGCGTCGCGGCGCACTGGAAGAAAGTGGTGCTGCTCTCTGGCGGCGGTTATCGCGAAGGCGGAAAATGCGAGCTGATGACGCAGTTTCGCCATGCGTTCCTGCCGGCTTTCGACGCTCGGGCCATCCATTTGCGGGCGACGTGCATTCCGCACCAGATCACCCCGGGGATTCATTTCAGCGCCGAGGTGCTGTTCCCGGATTCCGTTGTTTCCCAGGCGCGCTGAGCGCGAGGCCGCCGCCACCGGGCGGGTCTGTACTCGACGCATCGGGGATATTGGAGGAAGCCGCTATGCGAGCCGCCACCGTGTCTCGAGCCGTTCTCGCGGCCCTGGCCGCGATCGTCCTGTCCAGCCTCGCGCCCGCCCTCGCGGCACCGCCTCCGGTGCAGGCCGCTTGGGTGACGCGTCACGTGCAGTTTGTCTACCAGAGCTTCACGACGCGCTACACCTGTGGCGGTCTGCGCAGTGAGATCGTGCACCTCTTGAGCCGGCTCGGCGCCCGGGACCTGAGGGTCCGCACCGTGGGCTGTGTGCGAGCCGAAGGCCCGGAGCCATCCCCCGGCGTGGATGTGACCATGCAGGTCCTGGTGCCGGCGGCGCAGGCCGCCGCGGGCTCCCCGCGCGTCGCGGCCCACTGGCGCAAGGTCGTGCTGATCTCGGGCATGGCCGATCTCGACCAGGCCGGGAACTGCGATCTGGCCGAGCAGTTTCATCGCACCTTTCTGCCGGCTTTCGCCACCCGCAAGGTGGTCCTGCATGCCAGTTGCGTGCCGCACCAGCTCGATCTCGGGACCTACCTCAGCGCGCAGGTGCTGTTCGCGGATTCGCCCGCGCCCCGGAAGCGCTGAGCGAGGCCGCGCTCGGCGCTTCGAACGGACTCAGTTCGGCGGGTTGCTGCCCGGGTTCTGATCCTGCAGCGGGAAGGCTTGCGCCCCGGAGTTCGTCTGCGCGGGCGCCGCGGGTGTCGCCCGGCTCGCGGGAGCGGCGGCCTGGGCCGGCGCCGTCGCGAATCCGGCGGCCTCGTCCACCGTATTGACGAAGTCGGTCGCGGCCGAGTTGCTGCTGCTGACCGCGCCGGAGAGGATCTGCGAGACCCGTACGTGCGGGTCGTGATAGAACGCGGCGTCCGCGCCTTGATCGGCGGTGAGCTCCG
>JAJZZR010000018.1 GCA_021797465.1 Pseudomonadota bacterium
CATCCATGTAGGAAGTGGAGTGAGAGGCCGGCCGTAGTCTAACTATCTGCCGGCCTCTCCTCCCCGAACCGGACTTGCACCTTTCAGCGCATCCGGCTCTCCATTTAAGTGTTGCTGAACGCAAAGACCAGATCAGCGTATCGCGATTCGAAGGTATTACGCTCCTCCTCACGCAAGATATAGGGGTTACCTTCCGGTCCCCGCCATCTGAATTGACCCTTCCGGCTCGTCACGAGACGCCGCAGGGCGACGCGACCGGTGGCTCCCCGACCATTACGACCCTGAAGAACCCACGTCTTGGCCCGTCCCGTCTCCGGAACTCGCACCCAGCGGCGACAAAGCGCCTTGAGCGAGGCTCGATGCTTGCGCGCGAGCCAGTAGCCGAGCTTCCAGAAGACGAGGCGATCCAGCCGCTGGAACACCATTGCCGTGTAGTCAGTGAACTGGTAGAAGTTGGCCCAACCCGCAAGAATGCGGTTCAGGTGCTCGACCAGGTCAATACTGTTTCCGCTGTAGTTGCCCGACAGCTCCTGCACAAGCTTTTGCGCCAGACCCCGATACTTTGCCCAAGGGATCGTAGTGACTGGACGCATGCGACCGCGGGGACCTCGTTTACGGATGATTCTATGGCCCAAGAAGACAAAGCCGTCGTTCACATGGGTGATATGGGTCTTCGCCATATTCAGTGTGAGCTTCAGCTCGCCTTCCAGAAAGGCACGACAGGCTTCACGCACTTGCTGAGCATGGGCCCGGGTTCCTTTCACGACCAGTACAAAATCATCCGCATAACGACAGTACGCCACCGCTGGCTGCCACTGTCGATTTTCTCGCACGGCGATCGGTCGACGTTTGAGAATTCCGAAGTTCCACGCCCACCGATCCTTGCGTACCTTCTTGCTCAGGTAGTTCCGTTCCATCCATTGATCAAACTCATTGAGCATGATGTTGGATAGCAAGGGAGATAGGACTCCCCCTTGGGGAACGCCTTCGCTAGCGGCACGAAAGAGACCACGATCAATACATCCGGCCTTGAGGAGTTTCCACAACAAAGCCAGAAAGCGCTGATCTGCAATACGTTTACGCACGGCGCGCATCAAGAGCCGATGATGGACGGTGTCAAAGTAGCTGGCCAGATCGCCTTCAATGATCCAGCGCCCGACCACACTCTGCTCGTCCCCATCCTGCAGTTGAAACTTGACCGTTCGTATCGCATGGTGAACGCTGCGCTCGGGCCTGAAGCCGTAGGAGAGCCGATGAAAATCGCTCTCCCAGATCGGCTGCATCGCCATCAGCATCGCCCGTTCCACGATTCGATCCCGAAGACTCGGGATTCCTAAAGGTCTTCGCTTGGTCTTGTCGCTCGCTTTGGGAATATACACACGCCGTGCCGGTAGCGGCTCATAGGTGCCCGCCAACAACTCCGCGCGTATCCTCGACAGCTCTTCCGGGAGGCACGCCTCCAGACGTTGCTTATCGATTCCGTCTATCCCCGCCGTACGCGCCCCCTTGGAAGCCAAGGTTACACGCGCAGCTTCTGCGAGCCAAGTTCTGTCGGCAATTAATCGCAGGAGTCGATCAAACTTGCGTTCTTTCTTCTCCGTTGACCATCTTGCCAGCTTGTCTTGCATTTCACCGATTATCAAAGGTCTTCACCTCATTGCAGTCGGTTAATCCGTCGAACAAGCCACTTAAACTGCTCCCCTTCGCCCTGTGACAGGCTTTCCCTGTCGCCGACTACTACGAGAGCTCCGCCAACTTGTACAGCCTCGGGGAACACACTCCCTTAACATCTGTAACAAGCCTTCCCTAGTTCACATGCCTGGACTCAAACACACGGGCGAGGTTGCCTATCGCAGTCTTTTCCCTTGCTTGCCGCAAGTCGTCACGAGTGATGGAGCCTAGCGACGCTCTCTCTCCATCCCCGGCAGGGCGCCATACGTGTGAACCCTGCCTTCGCCGACAGGCCCATACCTTTGGCCTGTAGATGCCCGCGTCCGGCCTATTAAGTCGTGTAGGCCGTGGTGACATTTCAACCCTCAGATGCGTTTCAATAGGTTCGTATTCCTCAACCGTCCCATGCTCAGCCTAGAGACCCATCTTGGCGTAACGACTTCGCCTCAAGCCCCGTTTCCCACGGACTACGTCACCTTGTCAGTGTTCGACAAGTCACCGCCGCTTCGGCTCACTCCCTCTCGTAGCAGAGAGAGGGCATGTTGCTATCTTCATGCATTCCAGACATGCTCAAGCGCTGCTTCCCCCTAGTGCGGCGGGGATCGACAGCGTCTAGGCGTACCGTACGTGATGTCGCTGGTCCAGGCCGGCACAGCGGTATCGACGCCAAAGCGCCTCTGCAGGACGTTCGGGGCAATGGCGCGCTGATGGGTGCTGTCGGTCGTGCGCGGCACGAAACGGCCTTTACGCACGCCTCGCAGGCCTTCCTCTCGCATCACTCGATGTACTCGTTTGGGGTTGACGCGCATGCCCTGCGCGCGCAGGGCATGCGTGAGCCGCCGCCGACCATAGCGTCGCCGGCTTTCCTCGTGGACCTGTATGATTGATTCACGCAGCTGAGCATCCGCGTCGCTCTGTGGAGCACGTTCTCGGGCTTGCCAGGAGAAGAATCCAGAAGTCGATACTTCGAGCATCCGGCACATGAACCCGATCGGGTAGTGAGTCCGCTCAGAGGCGATGTAGGCGTACTTCACTTGGACTCCTTCGCGAAGTACGCAGCGGCTTTTTTTATAAAATCGCGCTCCATGCGCAGTTGCTGGTTCTCGGCTCGCAGCCGTGCATTCTCAGCTTCCAGATCCCTCACAGGACGGTGCTTTCCGTCCTTGATGAACCCCGCACCGTCACGGGAAATGCGGATCCAATTGTCCAGTGTCTTGACTGAAATCCCGAGCTTACGGGCAGCCTTTGTCGCCCCGAGAGTCTCAGCCAATGACACTGCCTGCGTCTTGTAATCCGCGGTATATTGAGCACGAACCTGACGTTCCATAGTGACCTCCAAGTGGTTGGTTTAATCCATCCATTAGAGGTCCGTCAACGGGGGGCCACTTCAAAGATCGTGTTGTTCTTCACCGGAGT
>JAJZZR010000329.1 GCA_021797465.1 Pseudomonadota bacterium
CGAGGACCTGCTGAGGGGCTTCTGGGAGTCTCACGACCCGACCCAAGGCATGCGCCAGGGAGGTGACGAAGGCACCCAGTATCGATCCGTCATCTTCACGGCGGACGAGGCGCAGCGCGAGGCGGCGGAAGACTCGCGCCGCACGTACCAGGCGCGGCTCACGGCCGCCGGGCAGGGGCGCATCACGACTGAGATTGCGCCGGCGCCGGCGTTCTATTACGCCGAGGCGTATCACCAGCAATATCTGGCGAAAAATCCGGACGGGTACTGCGGCCTCGGGGGCTGCGGAGTCGCATATTCGCATGCGGTCTGAGCGTTCGCGTATCGTGCGGGCGGCGGGCGCGATCCACATGAATCCGAGGTTCCCATCATGCCGATTCTGGTGATGATCCTGTTGTCCGTGCATGCGCTCGCCGGCGTGTTTTGGGTCGGCTCGACGCTGGCGCTCACGCACTCGTATTTCGAGATCACCCCGAAGCTGTTTCGTGCGCAGATGGTTGCGGCCGCGCTCGCGTTCGCGGCGGGTCTGGCGCTGTGGGGCCTGGTGATCCGCGGTGCGCAGGGCGCCATGGCGAACACACTGGCGCTCGGAGCGCTGCTCGCGGTGATTGCCGCGGGCGTGCAGGGCGGCATGCACCGCAGCAACCCGGTGCGCGGGCAGCGAATCGCCGCGGTGCTGCTCTCGGCTACGGTGGTGTGCATGGTGATCTCGCCCTACGTGCGCTGAGACGGCCCGAGCGGTCGCGCGAACTGGCGCCGTCGCGGCAGGTCTATACTGCAGCGACAGACGATCTGGAGGAAGCCGCCATGCGAGTCGCCGGCGTGTCTCGATCCGTTCTCGCGGCGCTGGCCGCGATGGTGCTTTCGGTTCCCGTGTTTGCCGCGTCCCCGGCGCTGCAAGCCGTTTGGGCGCCGCGTCACGTGTACTTCGTGTACAGGGGCTTCACGGTGCACTACAGCTGCAGCGGCCTTCGCGATGAGATCGTGAGGCTGCTGACCCGGCTCGGCGCCCGGGACCTGAACGTCCGCCCCGTGGGCTGCGTGCGCCCCGAGGGCCCGGAGCGGTTCCCCGGAGTGGATGTGACCATGCGGGTGCTGACGCCGGCCGCTCGCGCAGCCGGGTCGCCGCGCCTCGCGGCCCACTGGAAGAAAGTGGTGCTGCTCTCGGGCGAAGGCTATCGCGAAGGCGGGAAATGCGAGCTGATGACGCAGTTTCGCCAGGCGTTCCTGCCGGCTTTCGGGGCCCGGGCCATCCACTTGCGGGCGACGTGCATTGCGCACCAGATCACCCCCGGGATTCATTTCAGCGCCGAGGTGCTGTTCCCGGATTCCACTGTTTCCCAGGCGCACTGAGCGCGAGGCCGCCGCCGGGCGGGTCTATACTCGACGCGTCGGGGGATTTTGGAGGAAGCCGCTATGCGAGCCGCCACCGTGTCTCGATCCGTTCCCGCGGCCCTGGCCGCGATCGCCCTGTCCCTCCTCGCGCCGGCCTTCGCGGCATCGCCGCCGGTGCAGGCCGCTTGGGTGACGCGTCACGTGCAGTTTGTCTACCAGAGCTTCACGACGCGCTACACCTGTGGCGGTCTGCGCAGTGAGATCGCGCACCTGTTGAGCCGGCTCGGCGCCCGGGACCTGAGGGTCCGCTCCGTGGGCTGTGTGCGGACCGTGGGTCCGGAGCCGTTCCCCGGCGTGGATGTGACCATGCAGGTCCTGGTGCCGGCGGCTCGGGCCTCCGCGGGCGCCCCGCACGTCGAGGCCCACTGGCGCAAGGTGGTGCTGATCTCGGGCATGGCGCACCTCAACCAGGCGGGTGATTGCGATCTGGCCGAGCAGTTCCACCGCACCTTTCTGCCGGCTTTCGCCACCCGCAAGGTGGTTGTGCATGCCAACTGCGTGCCGCACCAGATCGACCTCGGGACCTACCTCAGCGCGCAGGTGCTGTTCCCGGACTCGCCCCCGCCCCGGAAGCGCTGAGCGCGGCCGCGCTCGGCGCGTCGAACGGACTCAGTTCGGCGGGTTGCTGCCCGGGTTCTGATCCTGCAGCGGGAAGGCCTGCGCCCCGGAGTTCGTCTGCGGTTGCGCCGCGGGTGTCGCCGGCGTCGCGGGGGCGGCGGCCTGGGCCGGCGCCGTCGCGAATCCGGCGGCCTCGTCCACCGTGTTGACGAAGCTGGTCGCGGCCGAGTTGCTGCTGCTGACCGCGCCGGAGAGGATCTGCGAGACCCGTACGTGCGGGTCGTGATAGAACGCGGCGTCCGCGCCTTGATCGGCGGTGAGCTCCGCGCCGTTGACCGAGACTCCCGCGAACAGGCCCTTGTTGTGGGCATAGGAATACACTGCGGCGTTGAAAGTCTGAACCGTGGCGGCGGAGGCTTCCCGCCCGACCGGACCGGCCGCCACGGAGGCGTCGACGCCGAGTGTTACCTTGCCGCCGCTCAGTCCGGCCACGCCCTTGCGCGAGGTGAACACCAGCACCAGGTCGGTCTTCTGCACGCCCCATTGAAAGCCGAAACTGCCGCCGGCGAGCGTGATGAACACCGGGCTGGAGAAGCCGCCGTTCGGCGTGCGCGCCACGAGCACGCCGTGGCCGAAGCGGCCCCCGAAGAAGAACGCCACCTTGGTCAGGCCGGGGATCACGGCGACGGCGTAAGCGCGCTTGAGCAGCCACTTCGGGATGCCCTGATCACGGGTACCCCTCAGATCGTTCAGGACCTGAGCCGCCAGGAGCAGGCGGCCCTCTTGCAGGGCCTGGGCGTGTGCCGCGACTGTCGCCAGCGCGAACAGCGTCCCGGCCAGCGCCGCAAATACACGGGAACGGATGCGCATGTCAGGTTTACTCCGGTGCTCGGGCGGATCGATCACGGCTCGTGGACCAGGCGGTACATACAACCATACCTGTCCTGATGCGCGAAGCTTACCTCAGAAGACGCGGCGATGGGAGTTGGCGGCGTGCGCGCCGCCCGGTTCAGCGCGGGTTCAGATCCGCGCCTCGGCGCGCGTCATCCGCCGTCTCGGCCGGCAAGTTGCTCGAGCGGCGCGCCGGTGAGACGGAATACTCGCCAGTCCTCGAGCGGTTGGGCGCCGA
>JAJZZR010000090.1:0-395 GCA_021797465.1 Pseudomonadota bacterium
ACTGGCCCGTTGCGGCGCGTCGTTGCGCCGCGAAAGCGCCTTGGCCTGAGCGAAGCTCGCCAGTCCGCTCACGGTTGTGGCCATCTCTCCGCCGCCGGCGATCAACAGGTCCGCATCGCCGAATTGGATGGTACGCATGGCCAGACCGATCGCATGCGTCGAGGTCGTACAGGCGGTCACGACCCCGAGGTTCGGCCCCCTCAGCCCAAACCGGATCGAGAGGTGGCCCGAAATCATGTTGATGATGCTCGCCGGCACGAAGAACGGCGAAATCTTGCGCGGGTTGCCGGTTTTGACGTACTCGGCGAACTCCCGCTCGATCGTGCCGAGTCCGCCGATCCCCGCCCCGCACACCGCTCCACAGCGGGTCGCATCGAGTTTGGAAAAATCGATGC
>JAJZZR010000090.1:405-3082 GCA_021797465.1 Pseudomonadota bacterium
AGATCCTTGGAGTCGAAATAGCGGTCCTGATCGAAGCCGCTCACCTCCCCGGCAAAGCGAACCGGGAAAGCCGACACATCGAAACGCTTCACCGGCCCGATGCCACTCTGGCCCGCGAGGACGGCCTTCCAGGCCGTCTCCACCGCGCTGCCCACCGGCGAGACGATGCCCATGCCGGTCACGACGACTCGACGTTTGCTCACCTTAGTCTCCGCAAATTCCGCGCCCCAGCCCGCGCATTCACGCCGAGCGCAAACCCCGATGGTGGCGGCTCGATCCTCGCTCCGGAACCTGCATATTGACACAGGTCTTCGGTCCCCGGAGCTGCGCCTCCCGGAAGGACCCGGAGCAAAGAGCCTCTAGGGGCTGACAAACGCTGACTGTCTGAAACGAACACACCGCGCCCAACGCCACGCCGTCCGCCGTGCGGCGGGTGCGCCGGCCGCGGCCGCGTCTCAAGCCTTGTTGCGACGCTCGTTGATGTAATCGATCGCCTGCTGGACCGTGGTGATCTTCTCGGCGTCCTCGTCGGGAATCTCGATCTCGAATTCTTCCTCCAGGGCCATGACCAGCTCGACCGTATCGAGCGAATCGGCACCGAGGTCATCCACGAAGGAGGCGTCATTGGTGACTTGCTCCTGCTTGACGCCCAGCTGCTCGGCCACGATGGCTTTGACCTGCTGCTCAACTGTGCTCATTAATCGGTCCTTATGTCTAAGTGATTGGACTTGCATGCCGCTCGCCGGCCTGGGCGCGGCGCGGGCGCGGTATTTTAGGGGAACGCGCCAGCGCCTGCCACTCGCCTTCTGCCTCTGTGAGTCATTGATTTTTCGGACGAAATGTCCAAGAGGTGGTCGCGACGGCCCGCGGACGCACCTCAGGGCATGTACATCCCGCCGTTGACGTGCAGGGTCTCGCCCGTGATGTAGCCGGCCTGGGACGAGGCCAGAAACAGCACCGCGGCCGCCACATCCTGCGCAGCGCCGAAGCGCGCGGCCGGGATCTGCTGCAGGAGCGCCGCGCGCTGCTCGTCCCCCAGCGCGCGGGTCATGTCCGTATCGATGAATCCCGGAGCGACGGCATTGACCGTGATGCCCCGGGAAGCGACCTCGCGGGCCAGCGACTTGGTGAACCCGATCAGTCCGGCCTTGGCCGCGGCGTAGTTCGTCTGCCCGGGATTGCCGGTCAGTCCCACCACCGAGGTCAACGTGATGATGCGGCCGCGCCGCGCCTTCATCATCGCGCGCAGGCAGGCTTTGCTCAGGCGAAACACCGAGGTGAGATCGGTCGCGATGACCTGATCCCAATCCTCGCTTTTCATGCGCAGCAGCAGCGCATCGCGCGTCACCGCGGCGTTGTTCACCAGAATGCTCGGCATCTCGCCAGCAGCCTCGAGAGAGACCAGCAGCGCCTCGATCGACGCCGCGGCCGAGACATCCAGCACCACGCCGCGGCCTGAGCAGCCGGACGACTGGAGCGCCGCAGAGATCGCCTCGGCGCCGGCAGCCGTGGTTGCGGTGCCGATCACGCGCGCGCCGGCACGTCCCAGCGCCAGGGCGATCTCACGCCCAATGCCGCGCGAGGCGCCGGTGACCAGCGCACGGTCGCTTGCGAATTCAAGCATCGTTATCCCCGCACGCAACGGCCGCGAGCGCCTGCTCGAGCGAGTCACGGTCCTCGAGCGCCAGACACTCGAGATTCCCATCGCGGCCGATGCGGCGGTTGAGCGCCGTCAGCACCTTGCCCGGACCACATTCGATGATCGGATTCAAGCCGCGCGCCGCCAGCGCGCGCACGGTCTCGCTCCAGCGAACCGGACTGGCGAGCTGGCGCGTGAGCAGCCCCGGCAGTTCGCCGGGGTCGCGATGCTCCCGCGCATCGACTGCGCTGATAAAGGCCAGCCGCGGCGCCTGCCAGTGCACCGCGGCGAGCCGCTCGGCGAGCCGCTCGGCGGCCGGACGCATCAGACTGCTGTGCGCGGGCACGCTCACCGGCAGGACCACCGCGCGCTTGGCGCCGCACGCCCGCGCTGCTTCGATGGCGCGCTGCACCGCGGTCCGCTCTCCGGCAACCACCACCTGCCCCGGCGCATTGAAATTCACCGCCTCGAGCACTTGACCGCCGGCACTGTCCCGGCACACCTGCACCACCGCGGCATCCTCCAGACCGAGGATGGCGGCCATCGCCCCGCTGCCTTCCGGCACGGCCGCCTGCATCAGCTGCCCACGTGTGCGCACCAGGGCCAGCGCCTCGGCAAACTCCAGCGCCCCCGCGGCGACCAGCGCGGTGAATTCCCCGAGGCTGTGGCCGGACACAACGGTCGGCTCCGCGCCGCCGCGCTGGCGCCACAGCCGCCACAGCCCGATGCAGGCGGCGAGCAGCGCCGGCTGGGTGTACTCTGTGGCGTTGAGCTGCTCGGCCGGTCCGGCCGAGATCAGTTCCCAAAGGTCATAGCCCAGCACCCCTCGGGCCTCATTGAAGGTCTCCCGCAGCGGCGCCCCGTCGCTCGAGCCGGCCAATTCGGCGAGCATTCCCACTGACTGCGAGCCCTGTCCCGGAAAAACGAAGCCAAAACCCATGCACACATCTCAACCGGCCCAAAACGGTTGCGCAGTATAGCGTGCCCGCCCGCGGGCCGCCCGCGCCGGAACCCTGCCGCGATGCGGCGGTCGAAGCT
>JAJZZR010000436.1:0-1182 GCA_021797465.1 Pseudomonadota bacterium
AGCGCATTGCGCCGATCAGCATCTCGATCACCCGCCCGGCGATCTCCTCCTGCACGTACAGCACCCTCAGTGCCGAGCAACGCTGGCCGGCGCTGGTGAAGGCTGAGGTGATCACGTCGTCGACGACCTGCTCGGGCAGCGCCGTGGCATCGACGATCATCGCGTTGACGCCGCCGGTCTCGGCGATCAGCGGCACGATGGGCCCGTCGCGTCCCGCGAGCGTACGGTTGATGGTTGCCGCGGTGGCTGTCGAGCCGGTGAAGGCCACGCCGGCGATTGCCGGGTGGGTGAGGGCGATCCGCCCAAACAGAGGGCCCTCCGCCGGAGTCAGCTGCAGCGCCGGTTGCGGAATGCCGGCTTCGTGCAACAGAGCGGTCATGGCGTGGGCGATGAGGGGCGTCGCGGGGGCCGGCTTGGCGAGCACGGTGTTGCCGGCCATCAGCGCAGCGGCGATCTGGCCGGAGAAGATGGCCAGCGGGAAGTTCCAGGGGCTGATGCAGGCAAACACGCCGCGTCCCTGCAGCCAGAGCTCATTGCGCTCGCCGACCGGGCCGGGCAGGCGCTGGGCGGCGCCGAACAGCGAACGGCCCTGCTCGGCGTAGTAGCGGCAGAAATCGGCCGCCTCACGCACCTCGGCAAGGGCGTCCGGGAGCGTTTTGCCGGCTTCCCGCACCAGCAGGTCGACGAACGCGCCGCGGCGCTGTTCGAGCAGCGCCGCGGCGTGCTCCAGAATGGCGGCGCGCTGCGCGGCGGGCCGCCGATCCCAGGCCGGTTGGGCCCGGTCCGCGGCTTCCAGGGCCGTGAGGATCTCTGCCTCGCCGGCATCACGGCTGAGGCCCACGGTCTCGCCGGTGGTCGGCGAGAGCACCGGCGTGTCGGCCGGTGCGCCGGTGGCGCCGACGAGGATCGGCCCGCCGGGCCGGTGGCGGCCGCGCGCCGCGTCGAGATCTGCCAGGAGCGCCGCGATCTCGGTCGGGTTGCCGAGATCCGCGCCTCGGGAGTTGGCGCGTGTGCCGTATAGATGCGGCGGCTCGCGCACGCCGTGCGGCGGCTCGATGCTGTCCGGAATGACCTGTCCCACGACCTGCTCCACGGGAATGTGTTTGTCGAGGAAGTGATGTACGAACGATGTGTTGGCGCCGTTTTCCAGCAGCCGCCGAACCAGGTACGGCAGCAGGTCCT
>JAJZZR010000436.1:1192-3078 GCA_021797465.1 Pseudomonadota bacterium
ATGCGTGCCCACGGGCGCATACACGCGCACGGGCGGCAGCCCGGGCCGCGCGGCGCGCACCACGGCGTACAGAGCCTGACCCATGCCGTGCAGCCGCTGAAACTCGTAGCGCGCGCCGCGCGGCGCGAGCGCCGCCACGGAGGCAATGGTGAGCGCGTTATGGGTGGCGAACTGCGGATAGAGGACGTCCCCGGCGGCGAACAACCGCTGCACACACACCACGTAGCTTGCATCCGTCACCGCCTTGGCGGTGTATACCGGGAAGCTCGTCAGACCCCGCTCCTGGGCGCGCTTGATCTCGGTGTCCCAATAGGCGCCCTTGACCAGGCGCACGCTCATGCGCCGGCCCGTTTTGCGCGCCAGCGCGGCCGACCACTCGATGACCCGCGGAGCGCGCCGCCCGTAGGCCTGCACCGCGAATCCGAGCCCCTCCCACCCGCGCGTCTGCGCATCGCGCGCCAGCGCCTCGATGACATCGAGCGACAGGTCGAGCCGGTCGGCTTCCTCCGCATCGACGGTGAGCGGGATGCCGGCGCGGCAGGCGCAGCGGGCCAACTCGACGGCCCTGGGGACCAGGCGCTCGAGAACCCTTGGGCGCTGCACGAGTTGATAGCGCGGCTCGAGAGCTGAAAGCTTGACCGAGATGCCGGACCGCGTGTGCACGGGACCGGCCGGCTGGCGGCCGAGGGTCTCGATGGCGTCGCGATAGGCCTCGAAGTATCGCCGCGCGTCTTCCTCGGTTCGAGCCCCTTCGCCGAGCATGTCGAACGAGCACAGGGCGAGCTCCGCCTGTCGCGCGCCTCGCGCCAGCGCGGCTTCGATGGATTCCCCGACGATGAACGCATGGCCCATCAACCGCATGGCCCGGCGCATGATCCGGCGCGTCGGCGGCGCAAGCGGATGCCGGGGCGTGGAGGATTCGTCGAGCAACGTGCGCGTATCCGGCATCAGTCGCGCGGCGGCGCGCAGCAGGGTCAGACCGAGGCGCACCTGAAGACTCGCGCCGGGCCCTGCGGCGCGCAGCCCGGCGAGCCGCTCGGCGATCAGGCGGTCGGCGCTGAGGGTGTCCGGCGTGCGCAGCAGCGCCTCGGCCAGACTCATCAGGGCCTTGCCCTCGGCGCTGTCCAGGCTGAACTGCGCCAGCAGAGACTCGACCCGCGAGCCGGGCCGGGCGTGCGTGCGCGCTGCGTGAACCCAGTCGATGGCTTGAGTGCGCGCGGCCTGCAACGGGGCCTGGACGCCGCGCAGTGTCTCGCGCATCTCGGCGACAGCCGGTGCTTCGGGGCGCAACGCCGCTTCGCGGATGCGCTCGCGCAAGGACTGAAGCTCATCGGGATCCTGTGGAAAGACCCGCTGAACCGGCATCGAGGCCATCTAATGCGCCGCTAAATTAGTACGATATGCTTATATTATCGGTAGATGTAGAGAATAATTTCATATTTATGCTTATATAGCAGTATATTTACCTATATATGAGGCGAAAAAAAGAATTTTCCGCGGCCGGATCGCTGGATCGGATCGACCGAAAGCTGCTGCTGCGGCTGCAACAGGATGGGCGTTTGCCGGTTTCCCAGCTTGCCCGTGAGGTGAATCTCACCGTCACCCCGACGCTCGAGCGCATACGCCGCCTCGAGGCTGCGGGCTTCATCGCCGGCTACTTCGCGCGCTTGAACGCGCGACGTCTGGGTCTGGGTTTGCTGGTGTACGTCGAGGTGACGCTCGATCGCACCACGCCGGAGGCATTCGAGCGCTTCAAGGAAATGGTGGCCGCCCAAGACGAGATCATGGAATGCCACATGGTTGCCGGCGGCTTCGATTACTTGCTCAAGGTGCGCGTCAAGGACATGGAGCGCTACCGCACGCTGCTCGGGGAAACCATCGCCGGG
>JAJZZR010000321.1 GCA_021797465.1 Pseudomonadota bacterium
CCTTGCGTTCACGGCTGGTGGTCTCGCTCCTGGTCGGCCCGACGATGATCCAGCGTCTCTCGCGCTATCAGATCGGCCAGGTGGTGCGCACCGACGGTCCGCAGAGCCACCTGCCCAAGGCGGGCACGCCCACCATGGGCGGCACGCTGATCCTGGTGGCGACGCTGGTGAGCACGGTGCTGTGGGCGCAGCTCACCAACCGGCGCATCTGGCTGGTGTTGATCGTGACGCTCGCCTTCGGCCTGATCGGCTTCATCGACGATTACCTCAAGCTGGTCGTGCGCAATGCGCGCGGCCTGCCGGCACGCTGGAAGTATCTGTTTCAGTCCGTGGTGGGCCTGGCGGTGGCCGCGGTCTTGTTCTATACGGCGCGCGTGCCGGCCCAGACGACCCTGTTTCTGCCATTCTTCAAGTCGTTCGCCGAGCCGCTTCCCGCGCCCGCGTTCATCCTCATCGCCTACCTCATGACCGTCGGCATGAGCAATGCGGTCAATCTGACCGACGGGCTCGACGGGCTGGCCATCATGCCGGCGGCGCTGGTGTCGGCCGCGCTCGGCATCTTCGCCTACGCCAGCGGCAATGCCGTGTTCGCCCGCTATCTGGAGATTCCGTCGATCCCGGGCGCCGGCGAGCTGTTGATCTTCTGCTCGGCGCTCTCCGGGGCCGGTCTGGGATTTCTCTGGTTCAACGCCTATCCGGCGCAGGTGTTCATGGGCGACGTCGGCGCGCTCGCGATCGGCGGCGCGCTCGGGGTCGTCGCCGTCATGGTGCGCCAGGAGCTGGTGGCGCTGCTGATGGGCGGGGTGTTCGTGCTCGAGACCGCCTCGGTGATCCTGCAGGTGGCGTCCTTCAAGCTCACCGGCCGGCGCATCTTCCGCATGGCCCCGCTGCATCATCACTTCGAGCTCAAGGGTTGGGCCGAGCCGAAGGTCATCGTGCGCTTCTGGATCATCTCGCTGATCCTGGTGCTGGCCGGACTTGCGACCCTGAAACTCAGATGAGCACGGCCGGCCACAAACCTTCGACCGCAGTGATCGCCGGCCTCGGGCGAACGGGGCTGTCGTGCGCGCACTATCTGCGCGAGCACGGCTGGCGCGTCGCCGTGACCGACACGCGCGCCGATCCGCCGCAGCTCGCGCAGCTGCGCGAGCTGGATCCGGACATCGTGGTGCGCTCGGGCGGGCTCGATCCGCAACTGCTCGACGAAGCGGTGTACGTGCTGGCATCCCCCGGCCTGCCGCTCGATCTGCCGTTCTTCGCCGAGGCGCGCCGCCGCGGCCTGGAGATCTTCGGCGACATCGAGCTGTTCGCCCGGGCCGTGAGCGCTCCGGTGGCGGCGATCACCGGCACCAACGGCAAGAGCACCGTGACCAGCCTCGTCGGCCGCATGGCGGCGCGCGCCGGTCTGCTGGTGCGCGTCGGCGGCAATCTCGGCGAGCCGGCGCTCGATCTGCTGGCCGCCGCCGAGCGGTCCGCGCGGCCGACCGATCTGTACGTGCTGGAACTGTCGAGCTTCCAACTCGATACCACCGAGTCGCTCGATCTGAAGGGCGCGGCGGTGCTCAACGTGAGCGCCGATCACCTCGATCGCTACGCGTCGGTGGAGGACTACGCCTTGTCCAAGGCGCGTATATTCGCACGCTGCGATACGGCGGTGGTCAACCTCGACGATGCGCTCGTCGCCCGCATGACCCGCGTCGGGCAGCGCGTGCTCGGGTTCTCGGTCGGCGCCGCCGCCGGCGCCGCCTACACCGTGCTGCGGCGCGATGGTCTGTGGCTGGCGCGGCACGGCGAGCCGCTGTTGCCCGTGGCGCAGATGCGCCTGCGCGGCATGCACAACGTGGCGAACGCGCTCGCGGCGCTGGCCCTCGGCGAGGCGCTGGAGCTATCGCGGGCGGCCATGCTGGCGGAGCTGCGGGAGTTCACCGGCCTGCCGCATCGGACCCAGTGGGTGGCCGAGGTGCGCGGCGTCACCTACATCGACGACTCCAAGGGCACCAACGTGGGCGCGACGCTCGCGGCGGTCTCCGGCATGGATGGTCCGCTGGTGTTGATCGCCGGCGGCGAGGGCAAGAATCAGGACTTCACGCCGCTCGCGGCGGCGCTGCGCGGCAAGGCGCGGCACGTGGTGCTGATCGGCCGCGACGCCGAGCGCATCGTGCGGGCGATCCACGGTGTGTGCGCGAGCGAGACCTGCGCCTCGATGCGCGCGGCGGTGGCGGCGGCCGCGCGGGCCGCCGCGCCCGGGGACACGGTGCTGCTCTCGCCGGCGTGCGCCAGTCTCGACATGTTCCGCGACTACGCGCACCGCGGCGAGTCGTTCGCGCAGGCGGTGCGGGAGCTGCCGGCATGAGTCCGCAGCGCACACCGATGTCCTTCGCGCGCTCGAGTGTGCGGGGCCGCGCCGTGTTCGTCGATCCGGTGACGCTCGGGCTGGTGCTCGCGATCCTGCTGTTCGGGCTGATCATGCTCACGTCGGCGTCGATCTCCATCGCCGGGCACGATACGGGCAATCCGTTCTACTTCATCGAGCGGCAGCTGATCGCCGTGCTGATCGGCGTGGCCGGCGGCATCGCCGCGTTCGGTTTCAAATGCGAGCGGCTCGAGCGACTCTCGCCCGCGCTGTTGATCATGGCGACGCTGCTGTTGGTGGCGGTGCTGGTGCCGGGACTCGGCGAGCGGGTCAACGGCGGGCGGCGCTGGCTGCACTTGGCCGGATTCAGCTTCCAGGTCTCCGATATCGGGCGCGTGCTGGTTCTGATCTATGTGGCGAGCTACGCGGCGCGCCGCCAGGATGAGCTGGGCGACACATTCGGCGGTCTCGCCAAGCCGCTGGGGATGCTGGCGCTGTTCGCGGGCTTGATGCTCGCGGAGCCGAACTTCGGGGGCGCGCTGGTGCTGTTCGCCACCGGCTTCGGGATGCTGTTTCTCGCGGGCGCGCGCCCGCGCCACGTCGCGGCGATCACGCTGGCCGCCACGCTTGCGTTCACCGTGCTCGCGGTCACCTCTGCGTACCGCATGCGACGGCTCACCGGCTTTCTCGATCCTTGGGCCCAGCCCTATGGCAGCGGCTTC
>JAJZZR010000362.1 GCA_021797465.1 Pseudomonadota bacterium
TGAATGGTTCCTCGATCGTGCCGAGGAGACCCTACGTTCAACGATGGAGGTGGGCCAAAATTCGTCAGCACACATGGGCCAAAATTCAGTAGCAAAGCCAAACCACGATCGCTTCTCTTACTCACGGCCTATTTCTGGCTGCTGAGAACTCATTTGCGACCATGCGCGATCCTCACGGCATCTGGATGACGCCGCAGCATCAGCATTGCCGCGACACCAACGGCCGGACCCGGAACAAGAAGCAGGAAGCTCCAACGCCAGCCAATCCCGACAGCGATCACTGGAGTAAGGCGGATCGAGGCAATCGTGAGAGCGAAGCCGAGGCCGAGTTGGAGTGCAATTGCGGTGCCGACATAGCGTGGATCGCTGACCTCGGTGGCCATCGCGGAGAATTGAGCGGAATCACCGATCACGCTTATCCCCCAGATAATTGCAACGGTCATGAAGAGCCAAAGTGGACCAGAAAAAGCGAAACCGATCGTGAGCGCACAAAGTCCGGAGACGACCATCATGATAGCGGAGGTTGCAGTCCGCCCAATCCGGTCTGCCATGAAGCCACCAAGCACAGCGCCCACCACGCCCGAGGCGATGACAACGAAGGTGATCAGCGAGGCGTCCCGAGTACTGGCCAGACCCAGCCCCGGAAGTGCCGCCGACGTGAAGGCAAGGAACCACCCCCACATGGCATAGAGTTCCCACATGTGTCCGAAGTACCCGAGATTCGCGAGCGCTAGGGGCCGGTTGCGCAGAACCGTGCCGATCTGCCGCGGGTCGAACACAGCTTTGCTGAACGGGAATGGCCCCTCATGTGAAAGCATGGTCAGCACGCTTGCACCGATCAGCGTGGCGACGGAGGTAGCGATGACCACATCCTGCCAGACAAGGTTCTGGATCAGCGCGCGGATCAGGTTGGGGAAGGCTGAGCCTAGCGTCAGGGCCGCGATCACCGCGCCGAGGGCCAGGCCGCGGCCATGCACGAACCACGTGGAGATGAGCTTCAGCGCCGGCGGATAGATGCCGGCCAACGCGACCCCGGTGATGAAGCGCGCGGCAAGAAGTGTACCGATGTCCGACATCCAGAGCAGGGATAGGTTGGCGGCCGCTGCGAGCACACCAGCCACTCCCATCAACAGGCGTAACGGCACCAGGTCGGGCAGGCTAACGACGCTGGAAGCCAAGGCTCCTATCACAAAGCCGATCTGAACCATGTTGGTCAGCCATGATGCGGCGGCTGGCGTCAGCGTGAAGACCCGCACGAGATCAGGCGTGATTGCTGTCGCCGAGAACCACGTGGTCATTGACAACACGAGGCCCAGGCAGACGCCTGCCAGTACACGCCAGCGCGCGCCGTCGTCAATGACGGTTTGCGCGGAGGCCGTTGCTGTCACGCTTCACTGACTCCCTTGTGCTCCAGCGCGACAGTGAAGGTCGTGGCCGTACCATCGATGCACAAGTCCCCAGCGGCGTTGCGCACCTGGGTCTTGAGTGTGCAAATCGGCTTGTCTTGACGAACCGTCAGGACTTCGACAGAGCCTATGATTTCCTCATCGAGGCCTACGGCTTTCAGAAACTTCCAGTCGCAGGCAAGGAATACCGTACCCGGTCCCGGCAGATCTTCCGCAACCAGGGCGTTGAGAATGCCTGATGTCACGCCGCCCTGAACGATCAGCTTGCCGAAAACCGTTTTTCCCGCGCGCTCTTTGTCATAATGGAGCGGGTTTCGGTCACCGGTCATCGCGGTGAACGCCTCGATATCTTTCATCGAAGTCGTGCGGCGCCGCCGAGCGATATCGCCCTGGCTTGGCATGCCCTTTATGGTTCCGGTCCAACCGTTCTTGATCGCAGAATTGGTCATAATCCCGGTCATCTTTCCAGGCTGCAGCGCTGGCCCCAAGCGGGTTACGACACAGCGTCGGTCGGAGGGGCCCGTCGTCCGGTTGCCATCTGAGGGCAGACCGACCGGTCGGTACCATAGGCTTGACCACTTTGGCCTGTCAATGGCTTATCTGGAGAGGATTTTCACGAACTGCCGCGGCCACAAAGGAATCGGTCATGTCTAATTCCGTCAAACACCTTGCCGCCGTGCCGATGCAGGAGGATACGCCGCAACGTTCACGAATTCGAGGTATAGCCGCTGCTCTGTTCGCAGCGAAGGGGTACAATGCTGTAGGAGTTTCCGAGATTGGGGAGGCGGTCGGCCTCGCCAGAGGCGCGTTGTACCACCACATCACCAGTAAGGAAGAATTGCTCTACAACATCGCCATTCGCTACATTGGCGATCTAGTTGAGTCCGGCCGCACCATCAGTGACGATATGCCCGATCCGGTGGCGCGCATTCGTCTGCTCAGCCGTCATCTTATGCGAGTGATCGGCGCGCACATCAACGAGATGACCGTCTGTTTTCGTGAAGTCAATTCCCTGACGGGCGAGCGTCATGCAATCATATCACAACTTCATACAGAATATCAGAACATCTGGGCGCGAGCAATTGCAGATGGTGTTGAAGCAGGCGCCTTCCGTCCTGTCGAGCCCGTCGCACTCAAAGGTATTCTGGGCATGTACTTCTACTCGTTCCTATGGCTCAATCCAGACGGGCATCACCGTCCTGAAGAGATTGCCGACATCTTCAGTAATCTCGTATTTCGAGGGATCGTCGGCGAACCCAGGGCCGACAGAGGCAAGAAGAGCCAGGGCAAGAACCAACGACCGCAATGAGTGCGCGACGAAGCGCCGCGGACGAAGGTGACGACGCGATCTTGACCTGCCCTGTTTCTTCGGACCACGGTTAACTTGAGAGGCCGGCTCCTTGCTGCTGTTGCCCCAGGCGGGGCGGTGATGCAACGGGGCGGGACGCGGAGGCCCCACATACCGCAGCGTCCCGGCCCGTTGTCCGAGCGCAGGAACGCCGGCGCCCCGCGTGCGCTCACCAGCCGCGACAGCACCTCGATCACCCGCGGCGAGCGGATGCGGCCGTCGACGTCGATCGCCAGGCCTTCCTTGCGGCCACCCGCTTGCGGCCCCGCTTGCGTGGCACCTGCAAGCCACCCAGCCGCCACAGCCGATACGCCCGC
>JAJZZR010000189.1 GCA_021797465.1 Pseudomonadota bacterium
CGGATTTGGCTTCGTCGAGATGTCGAGTGCGGACGCCGCACGCGCCATGGCGGCGTTGAACGGCACGGATTTCGAAGGACGCACACTGAGGGTGAATGAAGCGCAGGAGCGCTCCGGCGGCGGCGGATTCCGCTCTGGCCCGCGAGGGCGCTGAGCTGCGGCTCGACGGCCTGCGCAGCCACGCCGCGACCTCAGCGTGATCCTCGAGCCCCTATTCTCGGTCCGCCCGGCAGGCAGAGGGATTTGCGGTCCCAAGCCGTGCTGAGCTTTCCGCTCCGCACGATCACGGAAGAACAACATACCGGCGCCGCCAGACCGGCGCCTCCTCGCTCGGGGCGTACCGCATGATCGTTTCCGGTTGCCTCCCGGGTTGCCACCGAACTCCGGATACGGTGTCGGCAACCTGATGGCCACCGCGCCGGACCAGCGCCAGAACGTACGAATGGCTGTGTCTCTGCGCGCATGCCCTCCTCCGATGTCCACAGCTTGCGTGGCGCAAGCCTTGAGCGCTCGGGCGCTCGGCGCTCCTCCCTTCGAATTCAAGCCGTACCCTTACCGCGTTGAATCCGCCCTCCGTCGGCCGGTCGGCGTCGGAACTCCATGCGCGCACAACTGCCCAATCGAGGTTCGAAGGTCGACCGGTCATGAGCCGGCCAGGCTGAGCGTAGCCGCCTCGAGCAGGTTTCCCGTCACGCGCCGCACGATCATCTTTCCAGGCGCCCGGCCGCAGTGCCGGGCATCACGGTCCGCCCTGGCGTCACACATCAGCCGCCGGATGGAGCCTGTGGACGGATGAAACGGAAAAATACAGGGGGTTCCGCAAGGAGTCCCGGCGTGACTGAAGGCAATGGTCATGGCGACAATCGGCCGCAACGCGGGCCTGTGTCGACACCAGCGGCGCCTTCGGCGGCTTCCTAGAAATACAACCGCAATGCGAACGGGGGTTCCATGTTGAGTGTCAGCGAGAGCTTGAGTCGCGAAAAGTGCGCCATGGTCGGCCGATACGGCAGCTCGGAAGACCTGAAAGGGTTGGCGCAGATCTTCACGACCTTGGCGCCGTTCGCACTTCTGTGGTGGGCCGCCGTCCGACTGGCCGCCATCTCGCCCGGCTTGGCCATCCTCCCGTTGCCGTTCATCATCCTATTACTGGTGCGCGCATTCGGTTTGATGCACGACTGCGGCCATGGCTGCCTGTTTCGCAGCCGTTCGCTCAATCGCGCATTTGGGTTCGTGCTCGGCGTCGTGTCCGGAATGCCTCAATACGTGTGGTCTCAGCATCACAACTACCACCATGCGCACAACGGCGATTGGGAGAAGTACCGCGGTCCTTACGCAACACTGTCGGTGGACGAATACGCGGCGCTGACAGCGGCGCAGCAGCGGATATATCGCATCAAGTGCAGCGTGCTGGCCGCGCCGCTGGCGGGCTTCATCTATCTGATCTTCAATCCGCGCTACACCTGGCTCAAAGGCAGCATCGGACTGGTGACTCACACGCTCAAGCGGAAACTGGCCGAGCCCGGCGTACCGCTGCGGACGCATGCGGCGAGCTATCAGACCCGCTTCTGGAAGTCCTCCAGAGAGTACCGGCACATGCTGTGGAACAATATCGCGCTGTTGAGCGCCTGGGTGGCGATGAGCGCCATGTGCGGGACGGCGCGGTTCTTCACAATCTATTTACTCACCGTATCGATCGCAGGCGGCGCGGGCATCGTGCTGTTCACGGTGCAGCACAATTTCGCGCACTCGTATGCCAGCGACAGCGCGCGCTGGAACATCGAGACCGCGGCGATCGAGGGCACAAGCTATCTGGTGCTGCCGCGCTGGTTGAACTGGTGCACCGTCGATATCGGCTACCACCACGTCCACCATTTGTCGGCGAGCATACCGAATTACCGGCTGGCCGAGTGTCACAAGGAATATGAGCATCTGTTTTCGAGCGTCACACGCTTGCGGTTGGACGAGGTCCTCGGCGCCTTGAAGTGCATTCTGTGGGACCGGCATGCGCAGCGGATCATATCGATCGACGAATACCAGCGCGTGCCTGAAGCCCGCGCAGAGGTGCGTACGATCGCGTCGGAGTGAATCCGCGCATTCGCCCTGCGCGCCGGACCTCGGCCACTCACAACTGAAATCGGCGGAATTCGGGTGCCGCGCACCCGCGCGCCGCTGTGCGCGTGCGGCGGATGCGCCGGCTACATTCCGGGGCGCCCGGCTGTTACGCTGAATTCATTGCACGCAATCACCTGCTCCGCTAGACTAAACGGCTCGCTGCCTCGACCACGCCCACACGGCACCCCGGCCCGCACGCAGCCTGAGCTCGCCTGTCACCGGACATGCCGGGCTCGGGATATCGCGATGGTCCTGCCCTGTGTGCCCAGGCCGTCGCCCCCGGATCCTGTATCGACGCTTCGGCGCTCGAAGCGTACTCGGATTCAGGGCCGCACCACTCAAACGGACGAATATGCTCTCAACGTTCAATGTCACGATGCAATTCGGGGCCAAGCCGCTTTTCGAGCAGGTCACCGCCAAGTTCTCCGACGGCAATCGCTACGGCCTGATCGGAGCCAATGGCAGCGGCAAATCGACGCTCATGAAGATCCTGAGCGGCGAGCTCGAACAAAGTGCCGGCGACGTCGTGCTCCAGCCCGGAAGACGCCTCGGAACCCTCAAACAGAACCAGTTCGCCTACGAGAGCGAGCGTGTGCTCGATGTGGTCATGCAGGGCCACATCGAGATGTGGCGCTCCATGCAGGAGCGGGATCGCATCTATGCCGACCCGAGCGCCACCGACGCGGATTACATGAAAGCGGCCGAGCTGGAAGTGAAATTCGGCGAGTATGGAGGTTACGACGCCGAGGCACGCGCCGGACGCATCCTGAGCGACATAGGCATCGCCGAATCCCTCCACGAGCGATCGATGCGCGAGGTCGCGCCTGGATTGAAGCTGCGGGTACTTCTGGCGCAAGCCCTGTTTTCCAAACCCGACGTGCTGCTGCTCGATGAGCCGACGAACAATCTCGACATCCACTCGATCCGCTGGCTGGAGGGTGTGCTCAACGGCTATGACG
>JAJZZR010000214.1 GCA_021797465.1 Pseudomonadota bacterium
TAGCCGATAGATGTAAAAACCCAGATCAAGAGTTGAAGCAAATACCGTTACCGTGTTTAATCAACTCAGCAGATCCTTCCACTTATCGGCTCGGAAAATCTGTCCGAACTACCCGAGCCACCGCTATCGACATCTTCGGCAACGACACCATGACGCTGGTGCCGGTGAACGTTGGCTGACGCGAGATGCAAACCAGTGCGAGCGCCCGGAACCCGTTGAGCCAGCTGCTATAGTACGGTGACGAGAGCGCTTATGCTGCAACGGATCATATCAATCAAGAGCGTAGGCCGCTTCAAGAATTACGCCGCAGTCGGCGATGTCACGTTCCGGCGATTCACCATCATTTTTGCCGAGAACGCTCGCGGCAAGACGACTCTTTGCGCCATCCTGCGATCTTTGTTCACTAACAATCCGGACTTGGTGATTGGTCGAGCCACGCTCGGGAGCGCCGTGCCTCCTGAAATTCAGTTGCTAACCTCGGCCGGTAGAATAATCACCTTCCGAAATGGGACGTGGAGCGCTGCCTGTCCCAGCATCGCGGTGTTCGATGGCACCTACGTAAGCGAGAACGTATATGCCGGCGACGTGGTTGACACCGACCACCGTCGGAACCTCTATCGAGTGATCATCGGTGCCGAGGGTGTGACGTTGGCCGCACGCGTTACGGAACTCGACGAGCTGATCAGGGCGAAGAACAGCCAGATCCGCGAGAACCGAGCGAAAATGCAGCCGCACGTGCCAGAAGGCATGAATGTCGACGCCTTCATTGCGGTGCCGGAAGATCCAGAGATTGACGCGATAATCGCTGCCAAGAACCAGGAACTTCAAGCGGCGCGACAGGCCGTGCAGCTGCAGCAGAGGGCTGCGCTCGCACCCCTGGAAGTCCCGGTGTTTCCAGCCTCCTTCGCGCAGTTACTCGCGAAGACCTTCGAGAACGTCGCGGCCGACGCGGAGCGACGTGTCAGCGAGCAGATAGCACGCCATGGCATGCAGGCGCGCGGTGAGACGTGGTTGACAGAGGGTCTGCAATACATTCGCGAGGACTCCTGCCCCTTTTGCAATCAGAGCCTCGCCGGAGTCGGCCTCATTCGCGACTACCGGTCATTTTTCAGCCGTGAATACCACGCGCTGCGAGATGAGGTGGCAGCGCTGAAAAGGCAAGTCGACGGCACGGTGGGGGAACGGGTGGTCGCGATCATCGACCAAGCAGTCCTTCAGAATACGCATGCCGTTGAATTCTGGCGGCAGTTTTGCGACGTAGGCGTGCCGGCTCTGCCGGAAGTGGACAGAGTAGGCGAAATCTTAGGTTCTTTGCGCCAAGCCGCACAAAGCCTGCTCGACGTGAAGGTGGGGACACCGCTGGATCCGGTGCCTCCGGATGAACGCTATACCCAAGCGCTCGCGGCCTTTGAGTCGCTACGGACGTCCTTCGGCGCGTATAACGAGGCAGTAGCGACTGCCAACGCAGCCATCGCAAACCGGAAGCGGCAGGCACAGGCAGCCAATGTGCGGGAACTGGAGGCGTGCCTCGCACGACTCAAAGGTCAGCAGGCTCGCCATACTGGCGAGGTGCGTGTCCTTTGCGATACTGATGGAATCCTGCAGAGCGAAAAAACGGGCCTGGATATCGACAAGGCTGTGGTGCGGCAGCGACTCGATGAGCACACTCAGCAGGTGATCACGCAATATGGTCAGCGGATCAATTGGTACCTCGAGCGGATCAACGCGGGCTTCCGAATTACGACGCCGACGCATACCTACCGTGGCGGATCACCCAGCACCAGCTACCAGATCATCATCAACCAGAACGCGGTGGATCTCGGCGATTCGCAAACGGCGGCGGATCGGCCGAGTTTCAAGAATACTTTGAGTGCGGGGGACCGTAGCACGCTCGCCCTGGCGTTCTTCCTTGCGCAACTGGAGCAGGATCCAAGCCGTGCAAGCAAGATCGTGGTTTTCGACGACCCGTTCACGAGCATGGACAGCTTTCGCAGAAATCACACCGTGCACCAGATTCGGCGCTGTGGGGAAACATGCGCGCAGGTAGTGGTGCTTTCTCATGAAGTCGGCTTCTTGCATCTGTTGTGGGAGCGCATCTCGCAAGCGGATCGGAAGGCATTGTGTATGGCGCGGGTGGGCGAGGAGAACACCACGATCGTCGAATGGGATATCGAGAAAGCCGTACGCGTGCGCTATCACGCGGATCTCGACACGTTGCAACTGTTCTTCTCGCTCGGCGAGGGCGACAAGCGGGATGTCATTCAGAAAATCCGACCCGTGCTGGAGACCTATTGCCGAAACCTCTACCCGAAGCAATTCGGAGAGCAGGAACAGCTTGGAGACATCATTCGCATCATCCGTGACGCCGAAGCCCCTCATCCACTGCATGCAATCTTTGACGACCTGGACGAGCTAAACATGTATTGTCGCCGCTACCATCACGGCGAGAACCAGAACGCCGCAACCGAGGTGGTCGACGACACCGAGCTACAGGGTTACATTAAGCGGACCTTGAAGCTGGTTGGCTGTCTTGGCTGATCGGGCGTCGGTGTATTGCCGGTCTATGCTGCTGCTCTCTGCAAAGCCCGATAGAGCGTGACGCGTCCGACGCTCATCAACAGTGTGGCCACATCCTGCACCCGCTTCCCGGACTCTATGAGCCGCCGCGCACGCGTGATTTGGGATGCCGAGAGCTTCGGCTTCCGCCCAAACTTCACCCCGCGCCGCTGTGCCGCCTACACGCCGGCGTGCATGCGCTCGGCGATGAGCGAGCGCTCGAGCTCGGCGAGCACCCCGATCATCTGCCACATGGCGCGCCCCGTCGCGGTGTCGGTGTCGATCGGCTCGGTGAGCGAGCGGAACTTTAGCCCCCGCTGCTTCAAGTTATCGAGCATGTGGATGAGATCCCGCAGACTCCGCCCAAGTCGATCGAGCTTCCAGACGATGAGCGCATCGCCGGCCTGCAGGGTCTTCAGGCACTTGACGAGGGCAGGGCGCTGCGCCGTCGCCCCCGAGATCCCCTCGTCCTTGAACACGGTCCTGCACCCCGCCTTCTTCAGGGC
>JAJZZR010000040.1 GCA_021797465.1 Pseudomonadota bacterium
GGCGAAGTCTACGTGTGCGGCATGGCCGGCGAGCGCTTCGCGGTGCGCAACAGCGGTGCCGATGCGGTGGTCGAGGCCGTCGGAGACCACGGCTGCGAATACATGACCGGCGGCAACGTAATCGTGCTCGGACCCACGGGACGCAATTTCGGGGCGGGCATGTCCGGAGGAATCGCCTACGTGCTCGACGAGACCGGCGAGTTCCCCGCATGCGTCAACCCGCAGATGGTCGCGCTCGAGCCGCTGCAGGATCCCGGGCAGATCGAGCACGTGCGCGCCATGATCGAGCGGCATCAGGAGTACACCGGCAGCGCCCGCGCACGCTACGTGCTGGAGAACTGGGCCAGACTCATCGGGCGCTTCGTCACCGTGATGCCGAAGGACTACATGCGGGCCATCGCCTCGCTCGAGCGCGCGCACAGCCAGGGCCTGACCGGCGAGGAAGCCGTCATGGTGGCCTTCGAGGACAACGCGCGCGACCTGGCGCGCGTCGGCGGAAACTGACACACACCGAGTACCCGATGGGCAAGCCGACCGGATTCATCGAATATCTACGTGAGCTCCCCGTCGACCGCGCGCCGCTCGAGCGCGTGGGCGATTGGCGGGAGTTCCATCACCACATGGACGAGAAGAAACTGCGCAACCAGGCGGCGCGCTGCATGGATTGCGGCGTTCCCTTCTGCCACACCGGCACGCTGGTCTCGGGCATGGCCTCCGGCTGCCCGATCCACAATCTGATTCCGGAGTGGAACGACCTGGTCTACCGGGGCCTGTGGCGCGAGGCGCTCGAACGGCTGCTGACGACGAACAACTTCCCGGAGTTCACCGGCCGGGTGTGCCCGGCGCCCTGCGAGGGCTCGTGCGTGCTCGGCATAAACGGCCCGCCGGTGAGCATCAAGACCATCGAGGCGACGCTGGCCGACGCGGGCTGGGAGCAGGGTTGGATCTCGGCCGAGCCCCCCCAGACGCGCACCGACAAGCGCGTCGTGGTGATCGGCTCGGGCCCGGCCGGACTGGCGGCCGCGGCGCAGCTGAACTCCGCCGGCCACAGCGTCACGGTGCTCGAGCGCGAGAACCGCCCCGGCGGCTTGCTCATGTACGGCATTCCAAACATGAAGCTCGACAAGAAAGACGTCGTGCTGCGGCGCATCGGCCTGATGGAACAGGAGGGGATCAAGTTCGTGTGCAACGCCCACGTCGGCGAGAACGTCGAGGCGCATCTTCTGCGCAAGGACTTCGACGCCATCGTGCTGTGCACGGGCGCGACCCAGCCGCGCGATCTCGCCGCCCCCAACCGCAAGCTGAAAGGCGTGCATTTCGCGATGGAATACCTAACCGCGAGCACCAAAGCGTTGCTTGACGGCGGACCCGACCGCAGTCCGATTCACGCCGGCGGCCGGCGCGTCGTGGTGATCGGCGGTGGCGATACCGGCACCGATTGTGTCGCAACCGCGATGCGCCAAGGCTGCAAGAGCCTCAGCCAGCTCGAGATCATGCCGCAGCCGCCGCTCGAACGCGCCGCCGACAACCCCTGGCCGGAGTGGCCCAAGGTCTATCGACTCGATTATGGCCAGGAGGAGGCCGCCGCCCGCTTCGGCGCCGATCCGCGCGCCTACGTGACCACCGTCAAGCGGCTGAACGGCGACGCCGAAGCAGGCGTGCGCTCGGTGACCACCGTGCGCATCGCCTGGGAGCGTGACCGCGACGGCCGCTTCGCCGCGGTCGAAGTCCCCGGCAGCGAACAGGAGACCGCGGCCGATCTGGTGCTGCTCGCCCTCGGCTTCACGGGCCCCGAGCAGCCGCTGCTCGCCGAACTCGGTATCGCCACCGACGCCCGATCCAACATCGAGGCGGCGCACGGCGCGTTCGCGACCAACGTCCCGGGCGTCTTCGCCGCCGGCGACTGCCGCCGCGGGCAGAGCCTGATCGTGTGGGCGATCGACGAGGGCCGCGGCGCCGCCCGCGAATGCGACCGCTATCTCATGGGCAGCTCGGACCTGCCCTGACAGGCCGCTTACCCGCAGGATTGCGCATGCCTATGAACGCTGTACCGACCAGTGCACCGCTGTCCGCCGAGCCGGCGGACGCGGGCGGGCCGGCTCGACTGCGCGAGATTCCCTACAACTACACCTCTTTCTCCGACCGCGAGATCGTGATCCGGCTGCTCGGAGCGCACTTCTGGAGCGTCATCGGGGAACTGCGGGCCGAGCGGCGCACCGGCCGTTCGGCCCGCATGCTCTACGAGGTGCTCGGCGACATCTGGGTCGTGCGGCGCAATCCGTACCTTCAGGACGACCTGCTCGAGACCCGCGGCCGCCGCGCCCAGCTCATCCAGGCGCTGAACCATCGGCTGAACGCCGTCGACCGCCGCCGCGATACCGGCGACGGGCCGCTCTTCGAGCGGGTCGGCGAGCTGCTGCAAGCCGCGCGCGGCGCGGTCCAGACATTCGAGAGCGACTTCAGGGAATGGGCAGCGCTCCGGCGCCGCACGTTGCGGGCCCTGCGGCGACACACTCGCGCCGACAACATTCGCTTCGACGCCTACGCCCGCGTCTCACACGTCACGGACGCGACCGACTGGCGTGTCGAATACCCGTTCGTCGTATTGATTCCCGACAACGAAGCCGAGGTACCGGCGCTGGTCCGCGCGTGCATCGAGCTGGGACTGACCATCATTCCGCGCGGCGGCGGAACCGGCTACACCGGGGGCGCTCTGCCGCTGACGCCGCTGTCGGCCGTCATCAACACCGAGAAGCTCGAGCGCCTGAGCGGCATCGAGCGCACCAGCCTGCCGGGGCTGCCGGAGCCCGTTGCAACCATTTTCACCGAAGCCGGCGTGGTGACGCGCCGCGTCGCGAACGCGGCCGCCCAAGGCGGCCTGGTGTTCGCCGTCGATCCGACCTCGGCCGACGCGTGCTGCATCGGCGGCAATATCGCGATGAACGCCGGCGGCAAGAAGGCCGTCCTGTGGGGCACGGCCGTCGACAATCTCGCCTGGTGGCGCATGGTCGACTGCGAGGGCAACTGGCTGGAAGTCAGCCGCATCGCCCATAACATGGG
>JAJZZR010000067.1 GCA_021797465.1 Pseudomonadota bacterium
TCTCCGTGACTTATCGTCTGCCGCGGAGCGGAAGCGCTCGAGTTGCAGCGACATATCCTCCAGCATATATTGCCGCTGTCGGCCCACAGCTTGACACCGTGAAAACCGCGCAGCCCTGTCAGGAGCGCGGTTTTTCTTTATTTGGCGGCGGAGCCGGCGCGATCGACGCGCCGCGTGGCCAACCATTGCTCGAGGTCCGCTATGTCATAGCGGACCGCTCTGCCCACCCGGTACCACGGTGGACCAGGGGTGCGGCCACCGACATGGCCGCGGCACCGATCGGCGCGCAGGAATGCGACCGAAACCCCGAGATGGGCAGCGGCGGCGCGTTCGTCCACAAGAAGCATGGCATGACTCCGTTATCCAGCATTTGACGGAGCTGCATCGTGTGTGATGTCTTTGTACGTGAATGAGCCAAGTATCGCCGGCCGCGATCGTGGCTGCTTTTATGTCCAGTTTCGGTCCGACTGGGAACGACCGGACGCTATGCTGCGCGTCGCGTCGGCTATCGCAGTCCCCCGGCGAGTCGTTGCACATCGTACTGCACTTCATACCCGACCTCGACTAGTGTGGCGTAGGTCATGACATCCATTGCGACCTCGCGTACCGTGCGGCGCAGCCGACGCGGATCGTCCTGCTTCCCTCCCAGCTTATTAGGGTCTGGAAACAACAACCGACCGAGCGCACTGTCACTCACTGATAAATTCAACGCGTCACTTGCGAACTGTAGGTCGATAAAGCCCAGAATTCGGTACCGACTCCACCGCTCGAGCGGCGCGCGCCGAACGGGCGCGGCGGTGACGCCTTCTCGCTCGCACCGCTGACGGACCGCAGCAAGCCAACGCTCAAACCCATTCTTGAGTACCTCATCGCCGACGCGGAGGTCCACCTCCAGCCTCGCGAGCTGCCAGGATGCACTCTTGTCTTTAGTCGCGTCTCGAACGCATTTTTCAGTCACCGCGTGCGCCATCGCCTCCCGCACCTCACGACGGAGCTCTGACAACAGCGGATTCGCCAAGAGTCGCCGAACTGCAGGGGTGCGCGCCGTTGCGACACTCCCACCCAGTCTCTCCACCATTTGCATCGTGGACAGCGACGGGCGTACATCTCTGAGCGCACGATGCAGACAGACTCGCCCCACCTCGACGGCGGAGTCACGCGCGATCAATCGGGGAGTAGTCTCGGCTCTCAGCGCATCGTAGGCGGCCCTCAGCTCGCCGTAATCAGTTTCATTCGCCGCACGATTTGCCATCGCGGCAAGCAACTTCTCCCGCACCCCTTCCCCATCGGGATCGCCGGTTATGGACATCCCGAACCGTTGAGCGATGCTCTTGATCCGCCGACTGGCCGCGCTCTCCCATTCTGGTATAAGAAGCTGCGCACGGAGGTGACTTCGATATTCCAGGCAGACCCACCAGTCTATGGCATCCATGTCCGCGCAATCGTAACGAGCCGGATCGAAGCTGAGCGCCTCGATTGTTTCCGCGGCGCGCCAAGCGTCTTCTTTGCGTGGTCTCATTTACTACCGAAATCGTTTGTTGCGGTGGTGAGCATGTTGAACTCGTCGGGCTTCCGCTGGTGTGGTCACGGTTGCACCAACTTGGCGACCGCCTCGCGTTTCTGGTCCGGCGCGAGATGCGCGTACCGCAGGGTCATCGCCATGCTCGCGTGCCCGAGCAGTTCGCGCACGGTATTCAGTGGCACACCGGCCTGCACCAGCCGAGACGCGAAGTGGTGACGGAGATCGTGCCAACGGAATTTCGTGATCTTGGCCCGCTCGAGCAGCGCTCCCCACGCTGTCTTGAAACCTGTCTCGATCGGGATCACGCGGTCGTCCTCCGCTCCCTGCTCCCGCCACCGCATCAGCACGTTCACGGCTTCCTCGTTGAGCGGGACATGCCGGGTCTGCTGAGACTTCGCCGTCGACCCTTCGATGGTGATGTGCCCTCCCTTCAAGTCGACGTTGACCCATCTGAGCTGAAGCAACTCACCGCGACGCAGGCCGGTGTTCATCGAGAGCAGCACGGCTGGCGTGAGATGGTCGCCGTAATACGGCAGCAAAGGCAGTGGATCTTCGTTCCGAGCCTTCCGCCAACGGTTCGCGCTTTCACGGGCCTTCCGCATCTCCTCGTCACGCTCGATTAGCGCCTCCCTGAGCCGCTTTTCCTCGGCGGGGTCCAGGTATCGCACCTTCGGCGTGCGGTCGATCCTGGCTCGCTCCACGCGGCGCACGGGGTTTGCCGCGAGCTTGTCGAGCCGCACTGCCCGGGTCAGCACGCCCGAAAGGGTCATCACGTCGCGCAGGACGGTCGAGGGTTCGATTCCCGATCGGAGTCTATCCACCCGCCAGCGCTCGATGCGCTCGACGGTGATGTCCGTCAGCGGCCGGCTGTACCACTCGCCGAAGCAAGTCTTGATGCGCTGCAGGGTACGTTCGGCGCTGCCCGGCCTCTCTGCGGTCAGCCACGGCTTGAAGTCGTTCTCGATGAAGGCGCCGAGCGTCGGTACTTCCACCGCGCCGGTGAGCCCGTGTAATGGGGGGCGCTCATGCGCGACGTTGCCGAGCACCTTTTCGCAGCGCTCGCGGGCCTCATCCGGGGTCAGTTCCCCGACCTTCCCGAGCGCCACGCGCTTGCCGCGTGCAATCTGCGCGTAGTAGCTCCTGGCGCCGGACGGCTGCACGCGCAATACGAAGCCCGACAGCCTTGCATCCCAGACTTCGTACGGCTTCGCCTGCGGCTGTGTCGCCTTGCTCGCCAGGAGCTTCGCGCCGATGATCGCGCGCATGTGCCCTCTCGCTTCCGTAAGTGCGGATTGCGAGCCACCTGGGTGCTAGTGCGCAGGTCGGCTTGCAAGTCCTTATAAGTGCAAGTAGAGTATATCGCGGTAGACGACCGTAGCAATGGGTCGTCGAGAGCAGAAGTCGCGAAGCACTGTTTTTTCGGTATTTTGTGGCTAGTGAAGAGCAAGCGGTTGATTTGATGGGGAGTGTGAAAACAGGATGATTTCACATTCGTAATGCGCGGGTCGTAGGTTCGAATCCTATTCC
>JAJZZR010000460.1 GCA_021797465.1 Pseudomonadota bacterium
TTCCGATCTGCGGACGGGCGTATCGTGGAAGGGGTGGCCGAGGCTGCGCTCGATTTGCTCGAGGTCGATCGGCAGGGATTCGATACCCTCGATCGCAAGCTCCTCATGACCATCATCGACAAATTCGACGGCGGCCCGGCCGGTATCGACAGCATTGCGGCGGCCGTCGGAGAGGAACGCGGTACCTTGGAAGACGTCATCGAGCCGTTCTTGATCCAGCAGGGCTTTCTGATCCGTACCGCCCGGGGGCGGGTGGCCACGCGCGCCTCGTATGCGCACTTCGGGCGCACGCCGCCGGAGCGGCCCGGCGGGGTGCTCCCGCTGTTCGAGGACAGCCCGTGAGTGTCTTCGGATGGCCGGTGCGAGTGTACTGGGAGGATACGGACGGGGGCGGAATCGTTTATTATGCGAATTATCTGCGCTTTCTGGAGCGATCTCGTACTGAATGGCTCCGATCGCTGGGTTTCTCGCAGCAAGAGATGGCTCGGGAACCCGGCGTCCTGTTCATGGTCGTGAACTTATCGGTGGACTACCGCAGGCCGGCGCGGCTGGACGATGAGCTGCTCGTGACCTGCGAGCCGCGGGCCGACGGGGCGGTGTGCATGGGTTTTGCGCAGCGCATCTTGCGTGGCACCGAAGCCGCGCCTCTGGTGACCGCCGAGGTCAGGGTCGCTTGCGTGGATGCGCGCACGCTGCGGCCGACGAAGCTTCCCGATCCGCTGCGCCTGGTGTTGAACTCACCCCTGGAGGGGTCCCCCGCATCATGACTGGACATCTGTCGCTGATTCAGCTCGTCGTGAACGCGAGCGTCGTCGTGCAAATCGTGATCGGCCTGTTGCTGCTAGCCTCGCTCACCTCCTGGGCGATCATTTTCCGCAAGCGGCTGCTGCTGTCGCGGGCACGCCGCGAGGCCGACCGGTTCGAGAACAACTTCTGGTCCGGAGGCGACCTCGCACAACTGTATCGCGCCATCGAGACGCACGGGGGCGCCACTGGCATGGCGAGCGTCTTTGAGATGGGCTTTCGCGAGTTCGCCCGCCAGCGCCAGCAGGGCGCCGGCTCCGCGGATATGATGCTCGAGGGAGCCCGGCGTGCCATGCGAGTGGCGCAGCTGAAGGAAATCGACCGGCTGGAGCAAAGTCTGGCGACGCTCGCCACCGTCGGCTCGACCAGTCCGTACGTGGGTCTGTTCGGCACGGTATGGGGCATCATGAGCGCGTTTTCCGCACTGGGCGATGTGCGCCAGGCGACCCTGGCATCGGTGGCGCCCGGTATTTCCGAAGCGCTTGTGACCACGGCGATCGGCTTGTTCGCCGCCATTCCGGCGGTGGTGGCCTTCAATCGCTTTGCCGATCAGGTCGGGCGACTCGAGGTGCGCTTCGACGCCTTCATGGAAGAGTTCTCGACCATTCTGCAACGGCACTCGAACCGCGGCATCGCTGCGGCTCCGACGGTGGGCGCCGCGCCCGGCGGACCACCGATGGCGGCGCCGGCGGTGCCGACGGGCGGCAGGACTCGCTAGGGGAGCCCTATGGCACAGGTTTCGCGGGGGCGCAGGTTGATGGGCGAGATCAACGTCGTGCCGTACATCGACGTGATGCTGGTGCTGCTCATCATCTTCATGATCACCGCGCCTTTGATCACCCAGGGCGTCAAGGTCGATCTGCCCCAGGCATCGGCCCGGCCGCTGCCGACGGGCAAGTCGACCCCGCTCGTTCTGTCGGTGAACCGCCAGGGGGAGATGTATCTGACGGTCGGCGGTAGCACCATCGGCCCGGTGAGCGCCGCCGTTATACACTCGCGTGTCGCGGCCGAGCTCGGCGGCGACCCCGGCCGGGCGGTGATGATCAAGGCCGACACCGCGGTGCCGTATGGCACGGTGATGCGCGCCATGGTCATCCTGCAGGATGCTGGCGTGCGCAAGATGGATTTCATCACACAGCCCAAGGGCGTACGGCCCGGAAGTTGAAGCGACCGCCCGCAATGCGTGAGCCTGACCGCGATCGATGGCTGTCGGTTGGAATGTCCGTGCTGTTGCACGGTACTATCATTGGGCTGCTCGCTTATGGCTGGTGGCGTTACGAGCACCGGCCCGTGACCCCGTCGGTGTCGGTCGATGCCCGGGTCGTAGACGCGCAGGCGCTCGCTGGAATGGGCGCGGCGCGCCATCCGGCTCCGCAGCCCAAGGCGCCGCCGCCGCCGAAGCCGAAGCCGGAGCCGAAGCCGAAGGTCATGAGTCCTCCGCAGGGCCCTCCCGTGCACACTGCCGCGCGGGAGCTGGCGCTGCGCGCGCACGCGGCCGCGGCCGAGGCCGAGCATATTGCCGCCGCCGAAGCCGAGCGCCGGCACCTCGAGAAGCAGCGGGCGGCCGCTCAGGCCGAGGCGCTCGCCAAGGCGCGGGCCGAAGCCGAGAAGCGCGCGCTTGAGCGTGCCGCGAAACTGGCCGAACAGCGGCGGCTCGCGCTCCAGAGGAAGCTCGCCGCCGCGCGCGCCGCCGCGGCCCGCGCCGCGCGCATCGCGCAGCTGCGCCAGGCGCTGGCCGAGGATGCCCAGAGCAACGCGAAGATGCGTGCCGCGACCGCCGGCTGGGTCAGCGAAGTGACTCAGCGAGTGGAGGCGGCCTCGATCAAGCCACCGAGCGCCGGGCAGAATCTCCGCTGCATCGTGCACGTGACGCTGGTGAAGGGTGGCGCCGTGGCCGGTGCGAGCGTGGGTCGGTGCAACGGAGACGAGGCGGTGCGCGAGTCGATCGAGGCCGCCGTCTATCGCGCCTCGCCGCTGCCGCCGCCGCCGGATCCCGCGCTGTACACCCAGGAGCTGAATTTCGTATTTGCGCCCAACTCAGCCGGAGAGCCCTGAAGGATGAAACACTCAAATCCATACGCGCCGCTGCGCAGCATCGCGCTCGCGGCACTACTGGCCGCCGGCTCCATCACGCCGGCGCTCGCGCAATTGACGATCAAGATCACCTCCGGGGTGAACCACCCGGTGCCGATCGCCATCGTGCCCTTCGCCGAGTCCCGGCGCGACCCGGTGGATGTCGCCGGGGTGGTTCAGCACGATCTCACCGGCAGCGGCCGCTTCAGCGCGCTCGCGCGCTCGCGCATGCCTGCGACGCCGCATCACGCCGCCCAGGTCCATTTCACGGCGTGGAAGGCGACCGGCGTCGATTACGTCGTGGTCGGGCGGGTGGTGTCGCTGTCGGGCGGGCGGCTCGGAGTCGATTTCAACCTGCTGAACGTGCTCACCCATCAGAGCGTGGCTCGTAAGCGCTTCACGGGTACGCCGCAGGCCCTGCGCAACGCGGCGCACCGCGTGAGCGACGTCATCTATCAAGCGATCACCGGGATTCGCGGTGCCTTCGATACGCATATCGCCTATGTGGCGCAGGTCGGCACGGGGGCCGCGCGGCAGTTCCAGTTGGTGGTGGCCGATGCGGACGGATACAATCAGCACCTGATTCTTGAGTCGCACCTTCCGCTCATGTCGCCGGTCTGGTCGCCGAACGGGAAATGGTTGGCCTACGTATCCTTCGAGGACCATCTCTCAGCCGTGTACGTGCAGCGCGTACAGACCGGCCAGCGCTACCGGGTGTCGGCGCGTGCCGGGGAGAACGGTGCGCCGGCCTGGGCGCCGAACGGCCAGAGGCTGGCGCTGACGCTGAGCGGGGAGTCGGGCTACCCGCAGATCTACGTGCTCAATCTGCATACCCAGCACCTCACCCGCATCACGGATGCGCCGGCGATCAATACCAGCGCCGACTGGGCGCCCAACGGCCGGTCGATCTACTTCACTTCCGATCGGGACGGCTCGCCGCAGATTTACCGTATCGGGGTCACGCCGGGCAGTCTCCCGGTGCGCGTCACTTTCACGGACGGCTACAATGCCGATCCGCAGGTCTCGCCGAACGGGAAGCTGCTCGCCATGGTGACCGGCATCGACGGCCGGTTCTGCATCGCCGTGCAGAACCTCAAGACCGGTACGTTCCACGTGCTCACCCATGGTCCGCTCGACAGCACCCCGACCTTCGCGCCGAATGGGGCGACGATCATGTATACCAAGCAGCTGATGGGGCGGAAGGGCGGGAGCATTCTGGCTACGATATCGGTCGATGGCTTGACGGGCATGACACTCAAGCCGACTCATGGCGAGGTTGAGGACCCGACCTGGGGGCCGTTCCCGCGGCAGGGGAGCAAGTGAGAACGCGGATCGGGTGGTTCGCGTACAGTGCAACAACTGGGCGCCGGCGTGCCGGCGTCTACGGAGAATAGGTGTTTTATGCGTCGCATTCTAACGATGTTGGTGGTGGCGAGTGCTCTTGGGTTTGCCGGCTGCGCGAGTCATCCGGTCAAGCCGGCGGCTCGCTCGCAAACGGCCGCAGCGCCGGGCGCCGGGGCGTCATCGCACGGCGCGGCTTCGGGTGCGAACGCGAGCGCCGGCGCGCTGGGTAGCCAGCAGTCCGTGCCCGGCCCGACCCAGGGACTACTCGCCGATCGCGTCATTCACTTTGCGTTCAACAGCTCGGTGATCGGCGGGCACGGCATGAAGGTCGTCGCTGCGCACGCGGCCTATCTGGCGGCCCATCCCAACGCGCGCGTGCGGCTGGAGGGGTACACGGATGATCGCGGCTCGCCCGAGTACAACATCGGCCTCGGCATGCGCCGTGCGGAATCGGTGCGCCAAGCGATGCTGCTGCAGGGTGTCTCGCCGAGCCAGATCACCGTGGTCAGCTACGGCGAGGAGGATCCGGTTAACCCGGCGAACAACCGCGTAGCGTGGGCGGAGAACCGGCGTGTACACATCGTGTACCTGACGCCCACGCAGCCGGGACCGGCTCAGTCCGCGCCCGGCCCGTCGGCGCCATGAGCGCGTGAGAGCGGATTCCATGCGTGCCATGCCACTGCTTGGATCGGTGGCGGCGCTGCTCGCAGCGCTGCTCGCCGGATGCGCCAGCGGACCTACCCGGACGCAGATCGCCGTCCAGAACCTCCAGACACGAGTTTCGAAGCTTGAGAGCTTCGTCACGAACGGCAGCCTCGTGCAGCTGGCTCAGCAGCAGGATGCGCTGCAGGCTCAGGTGCGCGATCTGCGCGGGCGGGTCGATCAGCTGCAGCAGGCCAATCAACGGCTGACGCGCCAGCAGCATGATCTTTACGACAGTCTCGACAAGCGCGTGCAGTCACTGGAGCGCAACCGTGCCGCCAGTCCTCTGGCGACGCAGGGCAGCGCGTCTTTGCCCGGCGTGACCTCGGCCCAGGAGAAGCTGTACGGCCAGGACTTCACGGCGCTCAAAGCGGGTCACTACACGGCCGCGGCCAAGGGCTTCCAGGCCTTCGTCCAGAAGTACGCGACGAGCCCGCTGGCGGCGGATGCGGAGTATTGGCTGGGCGAGGCGCAATTCGTGAATGAGGACTACCCGGCGGCCGAACAGGCCTTCCGCGGCGTGCTCAAGCAGTGGCCGCAGTCCTCCAAGGCGCCGGAGGCGATGTTCGACCTCGGTAACACGCTGATCGCCCAAGGCAAGACGGCCGAGGGACGCAGGACGCTCGCGCAAGTGGTCAAGCGCTATCCCGATTCCGGTGCGGCGCGCCGCGCCGCGAGCGCGCTTGCCAGCCCGGCGTCGAATTGATCCAGGGCGAAGCGCCGGCGGCATGGGGAGGCCGATCACGCGGCTGAAGATCACCGAGATCTTCCACTCGTTGCAGGGTGAGGCGGACACGGTCGGCATCCCGACCAGCTTCATCCGTCTGACCGGCTGTCCGCTGCGCTGTCAGTACTGCGATACGGCGTACGCGTTTCACGGCGGGCAGTGGTGGGACATCGAGGCAGTGATCGCGCGGGTGCAGGCGCTCGGATCGCGCTATGTGTGCGTCACCGGCGGGGAGCCGCTCGCTCAGCCGGGTTGTCCCGAGCTGTTGCGGCGGCTGTGTGACGCGAACTTGCGGGTTTCGATCGAGACCAGCGGGGCGATGAGCCTGGCGGAGGTCGATGTGCGCGTGGTGCGCGTGGTCGACGTGAAGACTCCGGGCTCGGGCGAGGAGCGGCGCAACCGCTACGAGGAACTCGCGCGTCTGGAGGCGAAAGATCAGGTGAAATTCGTGATCTGCGATCGCGCCGATTACGAGTGGAGCGCGGCCAAGGTGCGTGAACTCGCGTTGCAGGAGCGATGCGGGGTCCTGTTCTCGCCGAGCCATGCGCAGCTTGCGGCGCCTGAGCTTGCCGAATGGATCCTGGCCGATCGTCTGCCGGTGCGGTTTCAGATCCAGCTTCACAAGGTTCTTTGGGGCAACGTACCGGGAAAATGATGGCAGAGGTCTCAGCGGCAACCGGCAGTTCCGCGACGACAGGGAGGCACGCGTGAGCCACCCGACAGCGATCGCGCTCGTCTCGGGCGGGCTCGATTCGGCGACTGCGCTCGCTATCGCACGTACGCAGGGATTCGTGTGTCACGCGCTTTCGGTGGACTACGGCCAGCGCCACGAGGCAGAACTGGCCGCGGCGGCGCGAGTGGCTGCGGCGCTCGGGGCCCGCGAGCACCGCGTCATGCGTGTTGACTTGGCGGGCATCGGTGGGTCGGCTTTGACCGACTCCTCGATCGCCGTTCCCGAGGCGTTCACGACGGGAATTCCCGTCACTTATGTCCCCGCGCGCAACACGGTTCTGCTTTCGCTCGCGCTTGCGTGGGCGGAGGTGCTGGGTGCACAGGATATCTTCATCGGCGTGACCGCCGTCGACTACTCCGGCTACCCGGATTGCCGTCCGGAGTTCATCGAGGCGTTTACCCATCTGGCGAATCTGGCGACGAAGGCCGGCGTCGAAGGTAAACACTGCCGCATCCGTGCTCCACTGATCGCCTGGAGCAAGGAACGCATCGTTCGCGAGGGAGTGGCTCTTGGTGTGGATTACGGCATGACGGTGTCATGCTACCAGGCGGACGGCGAGGGGCGCGCCTGCGGAAAATGCGATGCGTGCCGGCTGCGCCGAGCGGGATTCGAGGCGGCGGGCGTTCCGGACCCCACGCGCTATCGGTGACGGACGTATCCGGGTATCATTCGCGACCCTGCGGCGCCCGTTCGGGAACTGCTGCGGCAAACACGTCGGGGCGTTAGCTCAGTCGGTAGAGCATCGGACTTTTAATCCGCTGGTCGAGGGTTCGATTCCCTCACGCCCCACCACCAAACCATTGATAACTAAGCACTTTTGAGCGATTCGCCGGTCGCGCCAGTGCCCTTTGGCACAACCCTGGCACAGTTTGGCACACGGTTGGTGTATAGTCGAGCCTCACAGCGCTGAGACGCGCTATATGGTGTGAGGCGGTGCGATGCCAACTATTCGAGAGCGACCAAAAGCCGACGGGACGCTCGTCTATCACGCCCAGGTTCGGATGACCGGATTTCCGGCCCGGACCGCGAGCTTTCCGACCCGCCGCCAGGCCGAGCGCTGGGCGAAGACGGTCGAGGCGGAGATGATCGAAGGCAAGCACTTCCGGAACGTGGAGGCGCGCCGCCGCACGCTCGCGGAGGCGATCGACCGCTACGTCCTCGAGGAGCTGCCCGCTAAAAAAGACGCCCGCACGCGCGCGGTGCGGCTGCGCTGGTGGCAGCAGAAGCTCGGCCAGCTGAAGCTCTCAGAGATCACTGCGGCGACCCTGACCGAGTACCGAAACAAACTCGCGCGCGAGACCTACGCGCGCGCGACGCCGGGCGCTCGCGGCTCGACGCTGGCGAAGGGGGAGGCGGCAGCGGAATTTCACCGCGGGCCGGCGACCGTCAATCGCTACTTGGCCTACCTCTCTCACGTCTTCACAGTCGCCCGGAAAGAATGGGGCTGGATCAGCCACAACCCCTTTGATGGCGTGAGCAAGCACAAGGAGGGCGGTGGCCGCGTTAGGTACCTCTCTGAAGACGAGCGCGCCGCACTGCTCGGCGAGACCGCGAAGGATCCGCAGCTGCATCTGCTCGTCGTGCTCGCGCTGTCGACCGCTGCGCGCGCCGGCGAGCTCGTCGGGCTCCGTTGGGGTGACGTCGACCTCAAGGACGGCCGGCTCCTGCTCAGGAAGACGAAGAACTCGCAACCTCGGACGGCATGGGTCACCGGCGAAGCGCTGCGGCTGCTGAAAGAACACGGCCGGGTGCGCCGGCTGGATGATGACCGTGTCTTCCGCTCACCGAAGGGCAGGCGCTACGACTATCGCAAGGGCTTCGAGGCCGCCTGCGCCGCGGCGGCCGTGAAGGACTTCACTTTCCACGGGCTGCGCCATTCGGCTGCCACCTACCTCGCCCGGGAGGGCGCCACGGAGCAGCAGCTCAAGGCCATCGGCGGGTGGAAGTCTGGCGTAGTCAGTCGATACGTGCACCTGGCGGCCGAGGATGCCAAGGCGGTCGTCGAGCGCATGAACGCGAAAATCCTCGGGAACGGGGAAGGCCGTGGGTCGTAGGGCGCTCCCGGCGCGCGGCAGCTTCGAGCGCGCGCAACGCGATCAGGCCCGCGATCGCAAGCTCGTCGAGTTCGTGTTCAGCACGCTGCCACCGCAGCCGAAATGGGGCGCCATCGAGGGCGCCGTGCGGGCTGCGGCCGATCGCTTCGAGGTCGACAGGCGCACGGTGCAGCGGGCTATGAAGCGCCACCAGGATGCGGCGCCGCTGCGGGCGATAGAACAGGACGCTGATCGGCTTCTCGGGCCGTCGCGGCGCCTGCAGCGCGCCCTCGAGCCCGGCCTCCGGCTCGGCGCCGCCCTCGAGACGATCGAGCAGAACATCACCCCCGCGGAACTCGCGCAGATGAGCGCCGTACCGCTTTCGACCCTTCTGCGGTTCGCGCTCGCCCGCCGCGGGGGCGCGCCCGTACCACATCGCGCCGGAAAAATCAGCGGCAAAAAATAAACTCCCCCTTGATTTCGTGCCGCTGACTTCTTGCGAGATATGTGAAGAATGTCGAGTCACCCCGCGCTGCACGGCGCGCCAACAGGTGACTCGCGATGACCTTCATCCGCATCAATGACCCGGCCGCACTGAAAGCCGCCGGCCTTCCCTGGGATACCTACGCCAAGGCGCAATGGGCCTACCGCCGCCGGCACGAGCGCGGCCTGACCGACGCCTTCCGGCGCGATGGGCGAAACGTGTTGGTCTGGATCGAGCGCGCACTCGAGCTGCTCGCAAGTCAGGCGGCCGCGTGAGATGACCGCGCGCGCAACCGCCCCCGAGGGTCTCTTGGTGGGGACCTCGGGGGGCGGCATCGAGCACGAAGGGAACAACCCAAGGCTACCAAAAAATACACCAACACTCAAGTCCGCCGCACCAACCTCAGCAGGGGGTGCGTCATGATTAACTTTGAGGAGTTATATCCGGTCGGCCGGCGCGGCTATCGGCTTAAAAAACCCCCGGCGATGCGCGCCATCACGCCGGCCATCGCCGAGCGCGAGCGGCAACGGCTCCTCGCGGAACGTCGGAGCTGCTGGGAATGCGTCGGGCCTGCCGGAGCCGATTGCTGGCTGTTGGTTCACAAAATGTGGGGCGCGCCGGGCGCGTTCGTGGTCTGTAGTCATTGCGTCGAGCGCGTGCGCAGACGCCGCAGCCGGTTCCGTCTGCGTTGGTTTGCGCCGATGGAGGCGCAGCCGTGACAAAAACAACACGCGGACCTTGCCCACAATGCGACCGCGGCCCGAAAGATACCGCGCTCGCGATCACCACGGATGAGCGTGGCGTTGTCGAGTTCTGCCATCGGTGCGGTTACACCAAGGCCGAGAATTTCGAACGCCGGCCGATCGAGCCGAGCCGCTCGCCGCCTGTGAAGTCTGCCGAGCCTCTCGAGTGGTCGGACAAAGCTGCGTCGATATGGCGCCGGACGCTGCCGCTGCGCGGCACGCTCGGTGAGGTGTACCTGCGGCACAGAGGCTGCGTCCTGCCGCCTGCAGATTCTGACCTGCGGTACTTCGAACCGACCGACCGGCACCCGCCGAGCCTCTGCGCGCGAGTGACCAACGCAGAAACAAACGCACCGCAAACGCTGCATTTTACGAGACTTTCGAGCGACGGCCGAGGCAAAGCCGGGACCGAGCAGGACAAGCTCTTGCTCGCCGGACACCGCAAGCGCGGCGGCGTTATCCGCCTGTGGCCTGACGAATGGGTGACCCACGGGTTAGGTGTTGCCGAAGGAATAGAGAGCGCGCTAGCTGCGGCGCACCTGTTCCAACCGGTCTGGGCCTGCGTAGACGCCGGCAACCTGGCGGCACTCCCGGTGCTCGCTGGCGTCGAGGCGTTAGTGGTTTTCGCAGACCACGACCCGGCCGGCCTCAAGGCCGCACGGGAATGCGCCCGCCGCTGGGCCGACGCCGGCCGCGAGGCTCGAATCAGAACGCCTCGAGCACCTGGCGCGGATGCGGCCGACGTGTCGCGAGAGGTGGCGGCATGAGTACAACCAACGACATGGACGGCGAGTTCGAGGACGTGCCGTTCAACAAAACCCCGCCAGACTGGATGAAAGATACGCCGCCGCCCGAGGAGCCGCGCCGCAAGGCGAACGGCAAAGCGCCACCGCCCGAGCCGCCCGAGTGGACGCCCCCGAAGTTCGCCACCTACGGCGCGACCTTCGACCCGGCCAGCATCCCGCTGCGGCGCTGGCTTCTCGGCAACCGGCGCTCGATCGGTGAACTCACGGTCGATGCCGGCCCCCCCGGCACGAACAAGTCCACCTTGATGCTCACCGATGCGGTGGCGATCGTTACCGGCCACAGGCTCCTCGCCGATGAAGTCCATGAGCGTGGCTCGGTGCTGTTCCTGGCCGGCGAGGACGCCCGCCGGGATGTCGAGGCGAGAATTGCCGGGATCCTCGAGTTCTACGACATCCAGCCAGCCGAGCTCGGCGACCGGCTGCATGTTCTCTATCTCGCCGAAGTCGATGCGATCAATTACACGCTGGCGAACATGGCAGCGGATATGGCGATGCTGAACACGAACATGGCCGGGTGGCTGCGGGAGTTCCCGGACATCGTGGCGGTCTTTGTGGACCCCTTGATGGCCTGGCACAGGCTGGTCGAGAACTCGAATGAGGCCCTGCAGCTCCTGTTCAGCGCCCTGCGCGCCGTGGCCGTCCAAGGCCAGCGCCACGTCGGCATCGACCATCACGTCACGAAAGTGACGATGAACGACTCGGAGGGCCACGTGAACAACCTCGCCGCCCTGCGCGGCGCCGGCGTGATCGGGGCCGATATCCGGTGGGCTTTCACGATGGCCAAGCTCAACGCCACCACGGCCGCCAGCTACGGCATCCCCGAGGACGGGCGCCGGCGATACAGGCGCTTGGACCAGCTCAAGCAGTCGTACGGGCCCGATGACGACGAGATGCGCCTCTTGCGGGTCGAGTCGGTCACGATCGCGAACGGCGAGAGCGTCGGGGTGCTCGTCGAGCAGGAGATGGATCTCGTGCGAGCCGAGGGAGAGGAACGTAAGGCGGCGATCGCGAAGGCGGCCAAGGAACGGATGGCCGAGGCTCTGGCCAAGATGCTCACCGAACAGCGCCCCAGGTCAGCCCAGGGCGCGGCACTCTGGCTCATCACCCACGCACCGGAACTGGTCCCCGGCAAGAACGGCACCCCCCTCAGCGAGACGACGCTGCGCTCCAGGCTGCCGGGGATGATCGGGGCCGGACTACCTACCAGGCACGAGGGGCGCTTCGCGCGCATCGTGATTCGTCCTGCGGCATGCAATGGCAAGGGGGCAGAGATCGACTTCGAGGGAGGCACGCAGTCATGACCGAGCCACCTGTTCGGGAACCTGCTCGTAGACCTGTTACTCACCTGTTTTTCGAACAGGTAAGGACAAACAGGACCACCTGTTTGTGCACCCCCTTTAGGGGGTGCAAACAGGTGGTGTCCTGTGCCGCGCAGGTGGTGGAAACCTGTTCGTCGACCGAACGCACGAACCACACGAAATGAGCGGCTACTGGGAGAAGCTGGTCGGACCTGCATTCGATAGGGCGCGCGAGCACCGGCCGCATGACCGCGAGGCCATGCGCGCCGCGGCGGTCGAGCTGCGGCGGCGCGGGCTGACCACGCACGACATCGCCCAGGCGCTCGAGCTGACGGAGCGAGCTGTGCACGGACTGCTCGAGGCTGGGTGATGAAGGGCGGAGAAATCGCGCGCCGCGCCGGCCGAGCAGCGCCGCTCGAGGGTGGTGCGCGGCGATTTTTGAGATGCGGTGTGCCAATACTGTGCCAAGCCACCCGGTTGCGTTCTTAGATACCGCGTCGAGACACAATGAAACACGGTAAAACACTGCACTCTAGCGTGACGTTGTGGGCAGCGGACCATCGGATTACGAGTCCGAAGCACACTGAGAATCGGTAAATTTTTGTGTTTTCAATCGCCCCGATTTGTGGCAGTCTCATTTTTCCAGCCCGCGACGGAAAAACCGAGCAGGCCTCCAGAGAGAGGTACGCTCGATGACCCGTCAGAATTCCGTCCGGTCCGTCGCTGGACCGCCGCAGCCGGCCGATCAGGGGCAAGCCAATACCCATGGCCACGGCGAGCTCCGCGAGCGCCTCGAGCGCCTGAAGGGTGCCCGCCAGTCGGCCGCCGATCGGCTGGCCGAAATCGACTCGACGATCGAGCGCGTCCTGCTGCAACGTGAGCAGCGTGATCGAGCGCGCGAGCGCTTCGAGTCGCTCGAAAGAGACGTTCGCGTGCGCACCCGGAGCTGGCTGCTTTCTGGTGCCGCTGGTGCTGCGCCCGAACTCACCAAGGAACAGCGTGCCGCGCTCGATTCCGCTCGAGGCGGCCTGGCCGAAGCCGAGGCGCGCTGGAACGAAGTCGAAAGCGTGGTCCGTGACCTTCAGCGCAACCGTGAGCCGCTCGAGGCCGGCGTTCGAGAAGCTGACCGCCAGATCCAGCAGCTCGCGCTCGCGATTGTCGTCAAAGAAGCGCAGCCGCTGCTCGCCGAACTTCAAAGCGAACGCGAAGCCGTCCGCACGCTCGAGTTACGGCTCAGAGGCTTGACGGGCTTACTTGTCTCGGCCGGCGCAGGTGCCTCGACCGAATGCGCCGAACTCGGCCGCCTGCTGGTGCCGAGAATCGCACCGATTTCCAACTCAACAATCGACGAGGCATCCAGTGAGTGGCGCGCACTCTTCGATCGCCTCATTGCTCAGGATCCGGAGTAACCAACATGTCCTCGATAACCAGCGATTGTTTGTTCGGCGCCGACGCTCGAAAGGCCGCCGGTGCGCGCCAGCTCGGCGAAATGCTACTCAAAGGCCTACGTGGCCGACCTGGTCAGATGTCCAAGAGCATGTTGGCCGGCCACCTGCAGGCCGCGATCGGCGGCAACGGCAGAGATTTTGGCCGCGTCGCCGCTGTGCGAGATCCGACCGGCGCCTTCTCGAAGTCCGCCGCGCTGATCGCCGAGGCCGAGCGCGTCGACAGACTGCCGCGCGGTGAAATTCGGGAGCTGCTCGAGAAGCGGCTCGAGCGTGAGGCGGAGGAACTCGCTGCGCACCTCGATCGGCCGAGCAGAGATAACGCCTTGTCAGCAGCGCAGCATCGTGAGATCGCGCGCGAACACGAAGCGGCGAAATACGAGAGCGAGAGTGTCGGCAACCTGACAGTCGCCGCAGCGCATGAGTCGGCCGCTCTCGCTCATCATCGCGCCGCGCACCTGGCTTCGAGCCACGATTCCGAGCTGCCGTTCGCTTCGCACCGTGCTCGTGAGGCAACTCGACGTTGTAACCGTGTCGACTCGAGGCAGATCGACCTGCCGCATCCTCACGCCAACAAGGGTGCCGGTGATGGTTTCTCAGCGCCGGCCGGCCACATGCGGGACACTCGATCGAGTGATCCGTTTCGTAGCCAGCCCGTCGATGACCGCCAGTTTCGAGAGCCGCATGGCAACACCCGCGCGTTCCGTGAGTCGGGCCGAGTTTTCGGTGGCGGACCAACAGCGCGCGAAGGGTATGAGTACCCGGCCGACGCGCCGGCCTCGCCGATGGAAAGACTGTTTGGCCCGCCGCAAAACGCGCTATGGATGAACTGGAACGCCACGGGCCGCGATCCGGACTATCCGGATAACCAGCGGGCTCAGGGCCGTGCCGGTCCCTACGATGCCTCCGGACCTGAAAAGGTCGCCGGCTACGACCCGCGCGAGAGCCTCTCGGCCATGTCCAAACGCATGTTGTCAGGTTCGTCCATCGCAAAGTCGCTCGACCTGGCGCACTCGCTCACCGTGGCCGGCCGGCTCCCCGAGACCTGCTACAGGGCCATCCTTAAGATGCGGGACCTCAAGGTTAGGATGTCGAAAGCCGCGTTCAGAAACCTTCAGGCCGACGATGAATATCGTGAGGTCGTTGACCAGATCGTGCGCTCGCCGATCTCGGTCGGCGATCGGGAGACGCTCCTGATGTCGATCGCGTAGGGTAGGAGAATTTAGTGTGTGTTGTGCGCGCCGATCGCTCTCCGCCGGCGTCCAGTGTTACCTCCTCCACTGGCAGCGCAACCGTAGCCGCCCCGGGTCTCCGAAGCCACCGGGGCGGCTCCGTTATTTCACAGTGTTGGTGGCGGGGATGAGAGCCCCCCTTCAACAGGGCGCCGCCCGGCCTGTGGCTCATGACGCAGGTCGGGCGGCCGTCCTTTCCGGAGTGAAAAGGTGAGTCGCAAAGGTCAACCGAACGGTCGCTGTCAGATCTGCCGCAACCCCCGGGCGTGGTTCATCGAATCGTTGCTCGCGCGGGGTGCGTCGCTCCGTGATGTTGCATCGCAGTTCAACGTAGATCACAGCATCGTCGGCCGGCACTGGAAGTTTCATGTCTCTGAAGCTCGCAGGGCCGAACTCGGGCGCATCGTCGAAACCATGGGGGACGATGACACCCCCTCGCTGCGTTACCTCGAGAGAATGCGCGACTTAGTCATGCGCCAGCTCGCCGCGCTCGAGGAGTCGAAAACGAAAAACCTGCAAGGGCTGTCATCGCTCCTCGGCCGGGCGCGAGAGCTGCAGCTCGACATTGCGCGTTTGAAGGGCGAGGACGGCGCGCCGGCGGCGGGGCGCGTGATTAATGGCATGCCGGCCGATGCCGAGTTCGAGCGCCGCGTGCTCGAGGCGGTGGCCGACGATCCGGCCGCGTGCGCGAAACTCGCACGCGCGCTGCGCACCGGTGAGCCCCTGGTGTCGCGGCCCGCGCTCGAGGTGATCGCCGATGCCTGAAGTGCTGCGCGCTCGTGAGATCGCCCTGGCCGAGCGCCTCGAGGTGCTGGCCCGGATCACGGTGCCGCCCGCCTTCGATTTCCTGAATGAGCCGGCGCGCTACCTCGTCGCATATGGTGGGCGCGGCAGCGCCAAAAGCTGGAGCATCTGCCGGCGCCTGCTCCGCGAGGCGCTGTGGAAGCCGATCCGCGTGTTGTGCGCCCGAGAGATTCAGCTCAGCATCGAGGAATCGGTTCACCACCTGATCGAGTCTCAGATCGCCGAGCTCGAGCTCGCTGATTACTTCGACGTGCTCGAGAAGCGCATCACGAGTAAAGCCGGCGCCGAGTTTGTTTTCGCGGGGCTGCGGTCGAATGTCACGAAGCTGATGAGTATGGAAGGCCTTTCTTACGTCTGGGTCGAGGAAGCGGCCGCAATTTCTCACAATTCCTGGGAAAAACTCATCCCGACCATCCGCCGCCCCGGCTCGCAAATCCTCGTGTCATTCAACCCGGACCTCGAGGACGATCCGACCTACAAGAGATTCATCAAATCGCCCCCGCCGGATGCGATCGTGCGCAAGGTTAGTTGGCGTGACAACCCGCACTTTCCCGATGAGCTGCGGCGTGAGATGGAATATCTCGCCCGCGTGGACCCGGATGCGTACCAACATGTTTGGGAGGGTGCAACCCGGTCGCATTCGGACGCCCAAGTCTTCAAAAACAAGTTCACCATCGAGGCCTTCGAGCGGGAGTCGACCTGGGACGGCCCCTATCTCGGCGCAGACTTCGGTTTCAACGACCCGACCGTGCTCGTGACGTGCTGGATCGGTGGACGCACGCTCTACGTCGAGCACGAAAGTTATGCCGTTTCGTGCGATATCGACCGCACGCCGGCGCTGTTTGATGCGGTGCCCGAGGCCCGGCGGCACACGATCCGCGCCGACAGCTCGAGGCCGGAGACGATCAGCTATCTGCAGCAACACGGTTATCCCGAGGTCATCGGGGTCGACAAGTGGCCGAACAGCGTGGAGGAGGGCGTGCAGTACTTGCGCCAGTTCGAGCGCATCGTGATCCATCCTCGATGTGAGCACGTTGCCGCCGAGTTCCAGCTGTATTCCTACAAGGTGGACCGTCTTTCCGGTGACGTGCTTCCCGAGCTCGCGGACAAACACAACCATTGTGTTGATGCCATTCGTTACGCGCTGGCGCCGATCATCAAGGGGAACGAGTTCGCGACCTGGGTGGATTTTACGAAAACGCAAGCCGCGCGGGATCGAGAGGAAGCCGGGCCGCGCCCGACCGCGCAGCGCCTGCCGCACCACAAGGAGGCCGTGCGTAATGCCGTCGCCGTGCCTGATCCCACCGGCGGCCTCCTCGAGATCTACAAAAAGGCCGCGGCCGAGGCCATCGGCGGAACCTATCTCGGCGAGACCTGTGCCGAGTGCGGCGAGCTCATCACGCCGGGCGAGCGCTACGTCATGGCAGACCGCTCCTTCCATGAACAATGTTGGCAGCCGTTCCACTGAGGCAATAACAACATGTCAGAGACTTCAATCGTCGAACTCCTGATCCAGCTCAAGGACAAAATGAGCGGGCCGGCCGGGAAGGCCGAAGAGAAGCTCAGCAAATTCGGTCAATCGCTCAAGAAGTTTGAAAAGACGGCGCGCTCGATGAAGTCGCTCCTTTATGCCGGGGCGGCCATGGAAGCAATGGCACTCGGCATCGGCGCATCGCTCAAAGAGCTGGCCGAGCCCGCCATCAAATTCCAGATGGCGCAGGAAGACCTCATGCGCGCCACGCACCTCAGCACGGCGCAGCTCGAGGCGTTCCAGCACCAGGCGACGCATCTGTCGGACCGGTTCCCGAGATCGGCAAGCGAGATCACGGAAGCGCAGGCGAACCTGATCCGCACGCTAGGATCCGCCAAGGCGGCCATGGAAACGGTCGGCATCGCGACGGAGTTTGCGACCGGCACCCAGACGGACCTGAAGTCTGCGACCGACCTGCTGGCTACCGCGTACGAGAACGTCGGGAACAAGTCGTTGCCGCTGAAAGTCGGCTTCCAGCAGATCGCCGACGAAATGACCGTGCTGCAGAACAAGTTCAGCACGTCGCGCGAGAACGGCGAGATGCTGGTCCGCTCCTTCGCTCGCCTCTCCGGGATGGCGAAGGTCTCCGGGATCAGCACGATGCAGCTCATGGGCGCGCTCGGCGTCCTGAACAAATCAGGCTTTGCCGGCGGCCGCGGCGCCGCGGATTACCTCGAACAGGCGATCGAGCGGCTCGGTGAACTCGGCAAGAACGGTATCCCGACGATCGAGAAGTACGGGATCATGCTGGCCGGCGCTACGGGGGCCCATGGGACGTTCCACCTGAACCTGCTGCAGACGTTGAAGAACATGCAGCAGGCGAGCCCCATGCGGCTGCAGGCCTACCTGAAGACGCTCGGCCAGGTGGGAGGCACACTCAAGATCCTGATGGGTCGATACGGCCAGGTCACGTCGGCCGTCAAGACCCTCGAGCACGCCCAAGGCGCGACCGGCGCGCTGGCAGCCGAGATGAACAAGGGCTGGCACCAGCAGCTTGAGGACTTGCACAACGTCTGGGGCAATCTCGAGCGCTCCCTGGGACAAACCCTGGTGCCGCTCCTGATCGAGGTCGCGCACGTCATTGAGCCGATGCTGGAGCGATTCCGGAAGTTCGCCGAGGCGCACTCCAAGATCGTCGAGATCGGCTTCGCAGTCACCATGGCCGTCACCGGGTTCCTTGTGTTGGGCGGCGCGATCGCCATCGCCGCGGCGGCCTTCGGCATGATGTCGGCCACCCTCGGGGTCGTGTGGGCAGCGCTGGTGACTGCCACTGAGGCCTCGTGGGACTTCGTCGCGTCGCTGCTGGCCGACCCGATATTCGATGTGATCGCAGGCTTCGTGCTCCTCACGATCGGTGCCTACGAGCTCGTGCAGCACTGGAACGTCGTGAAGGGCTTCTTCGAGCGGCTCTGGCCTGTGATGGAGCGCCCGTTTGTCGAGGCATGGCACAGCGTCGAGGAATTCGGCGAGCGCGTCGAGGGGTGGGGTCTCGAGCTGCTGAACTGGTTCGGTCACCACAAGATCTTCGCCGCACTGACTGGGCCGATCGGCTGGATGATTCTGGCGGCCGATGAGCTGATCGCGCACTGGAAGTCCGTCGAGGCCTTCTTCGTGCACCTCGGTGACGTGGTCGGCGGGGTCTTCAAGGATATCGAGCACTTCCTGCATATCGGCGGCCACGCCGCGGGCGCGAAGGGCGCGGTCGCCCATCATCACGCCGTCGAGCACGTCGTGAGGTCGATGCAGCCCGCCGTGGCGCGGTTGGCGCCGTACGCGCGCGCCGTCGCAGTCACGCATCACCGTATCACCGAGCACGTCATCAGCGCGATGCAGGCCGCGCCGCGGGCCCTCGCCGCCTTTGGCGCACCGGCGCCTATCTTCGCCGGCGCCGGCGGCGGCGGTGTCTCCGGAGGCGTTCACTTCCACGTCCATATCGACGCCGGCGCGGGTGGGTCGGAAGAAGAGCACGAACTGCTGGCAGACCGGATGCTCGATGCGTTCGCCCGTAACCAGGGCCGGTTCGTGGATCAATTCTCCGAGATCAATGACCGCGCTCGAGGACGGGCGCAGAGCGAAGTTTACTGAGGAGGTGGCACCATGATTGATCGGCTGTTGGGTTGTGCGTTGGCTGCCATGTCCGCCGTCGCGTACTGGCGCGTGACGCACGAGCGCCGGTAGGGAACAGTGTACGGCCCACCTGCCGATCGCCGCTCCTGGGGCTTCCTGCGCGGTCGGTGTTGGAAAAGAAAACGCCCCGGGAGGCCGGGGCGCTCTCGTTTCTGCAGTGGCCGCCGGTCAGTCCGGCAGCGTCGCCCCCGCCTGGAAGGCCGCCCACGCATCGGCCGGCACGGCCGACCCGGCCACCCGGTGCCATAGCACGCGCTCGGCGCGGCTCAGGCGGTTGTACCAGGCGATCCCAAGCTCAGCGTCCTGCGGGATCCTGGCCCGCGTGGTAGCGGCCGGCTCGATCACGAGCATGCCCCGGTCCGCATCGTGGCGAGCGGTGAGGCCAGCCCGGGCGAGCGCCTCCGTGAGCCGGACCATGGGCACGTTGCCGGCGATCGCCGCCGGAACTTCGGTATGCGCCGCTGCGGGCGCGGTAATCTTGTGGGTAGCCATCTCAGCACCTCGTACGTGTTGCGTGGTCAGCCGCTCGGCCGTGTAGGGCACGGTCGGGCGGCGCTCCTCTGGCACACTATTGGCACACTTGCTGCCTCAAAACGGCACCAAGTGGCGCTGCGCCTCGCACGTAAGTGCTTGAGTTATCTAGTGGCGTGTGGTGTCGCGTGGGGTATAGCCTGGACTTTTAATCCGCTGGTCGACGGTTCGATTCCGTCACGCCCCATAACAAAATCAGGCACTTATGCGGTGTCTGAAGAATCCGTTATACGCCGATGGGTTTCTGGTTGCCGAATGGTTGCCGTTTCTCCGGCGCTCGAATTGCGGGAGCGGCCACAGAGTCGTTCGCGCGCAGGCACGCGCATTCGACAATGGTCGCGGTCAGGTACGTCACGGTACCGGATGCTTGGCGGCCAGGGCAGCGCGGGCCGCAATCAGGTTCTCCGCGCTCCGCCGCTGATCCTCGGGCGTTCGCGGGCCGGTGCTCATCCCCCCGTGCCATCGTCACCGTCCGCTCGGTAACGCCAGCGCTCTGCACGGTCGTCCGTTCCGGGTCTTGGCATTGCACAACCTCGGATCGTCGCCTCGATAGTCGAGCGGCACGCCTCGGCGGGTCGCGCCGGGTTCCGGTGGCAGCTCATCGCCAAGCAGCCGGCCAGCGTACAGGCCGAGCGCCCGCGGCCGGCGCATCTCGCGGCGCAGCTCATCAGTCAGGCCATCGTCGACCACGACGTACCGCCAGCGCAGGCGGTACCGCTTGCCGCCTCCGTCGCATTCCTCGGGGCCGACTTCGCGCCGTTCCACTAGCACATGCGGCCGGCCGGCCCGCGGTTGCGGTCCGGCTTTCGGCGGCCAGGTTTGCTTGCGGCTCATTGGCAGTCAGGCGGCGGCGGAATAGCGGGCTCTCCCCTCCGTCAGGATTCCCAAGCGTCGCACCCAAATGAGCAATTCTGGCTCGGGGTTGGGAACCTCGGGCCAACTCCCATCCAGGTTCTGCCTCACCACGCCGATGCGCTTGCGACCAGTCCCGCGCCGCGCGTCGCGGTACACGCGCCCCATCTTGCGCCGGATCGCGTCAACGTTCAGTCGGGCGGTCATCGCGCGTCCTCCTGTTTGCGGCGGCTTCATCGAATTGCGCCGCGTAAACATCACGCCATGGTGC
>JAJZZR010000429.1 GCA_021797465.1 Pseudomonadota bacterium
GCCGCCGAGACCGCCGCCGGCGCGCCGGGCGCCCTCGAGCGGCTCGGGCGCGGCGGCGTCGACCTGGTGGTGCTCGATGTGATGTTGCCGGGCCTGTCGGGCTTCGAGGTGCTGCGCAGGATCCGCGCCGTCAGCCGCGTGCCGGTGTTGATGTTGACCGCGCGCGGCGAGGAGATCGATCGGGTGGTGGGCCTGGAGTTGGGCGCCGACGACTACCTGGCCAAACCCTTCAGCCCGCGCGAGCTGGTGGCGCGCATCCGCGCGATTCTGCGCCGCATCGCGGAGAACCCCGGCGCCGGTGTGCTCAGTTTCGGGCCGCTGACCCTCGATCCGCGCGCGCACCGGGCCATGGTCGACGGACGGGACTTGACGCTCACCAACGCGGAGCTGCGCATCCTGGAGCTGTTGATCCAGGCCGACACGCGCACCGTCAGCCGCGAGGAGTTGATGCTGCAGGCGCTCGGCCGGCGGCTGCTGCCGACCGACCGCAGCCTCGATACCCACGTCAGCAATCTACGCCGCAAGCTGGCGCGCCACACCGAGAGCGTCAGCATCCAGGGCGTGCGCGGCGCGGGGTACGCGCTCGCGCAGCGCTGAGCCCGCGCCATGCGCTCCTTGTTCTGGCGGATTTTCTGGTCCTTCTGGCTCGCCACCGCGGTGATTCTCGCGGGCACCGTGACGGTGGCCGTGGACGAGGCATTTCATTTTCGCGACCAGATGCCCTGGGTGCAGCGCGGGAAGTTGTTTCAGCAGGCCGCGCTCGCCTTCGAGCACGGCGGTCCGCCCGGGCTCAAGCGCTGGACCGAGCACCTCGAGGGCGGGCCGTTCTACTGGCGCACGTTTGTCATCGGCCCGAACGGGCGCGACGTGCTCGGCCGGCCGCTGCCGCCGGTGCTGCGCGACTTTCTGGTGCCCGGTCCGGCCGGTCCGAGCCACAGCCAGCCGCCGCCGTTCGGCGGCGCGCTCGTGCTGACCACGCCCCAGGGGCAGATGTACCAGGTGATCGAGACGGATCTGCAGCACCATCCGCTGCTGTTCTTCGGTGCGCTGGGGCTGCCTGGCGTGCCGGGCACCACGATCGCGCTCGCGCTGGTGGTGAGCACGCTCACGTGCTTCCTGCTGGCGCGCTACCTCGTGGGCCCGATCGACCGGCTGCGCCAGGCGGCGCGCGCCGCGGCCGCCGGCAACCTCGACGTGCGGGTCGGACCCAGCATGCGCGGGCGTCATGACGATCTGGCGCGCCTGGCGGCGGATTTCGACGCCATGGCCGAGCGGGTCCAGGGACTGCTCGAGTCGCGGCAGCGGCTGCTGCGTGACGTGTCGCACGAGCTGCGCTCGCCCCTGACGCGGCTGCAGCTGGCGCTGTCGCTCGCGCTGCGCCGCGAGGAGCTGCCGCGCCAGTTGGAGCGGATCGCTCGCGAGGCGGACCGGCTCGAGCAGCTGATCGCGCGCGTCCTGAAGCTGGCGCGCCTGGAGCGCCCGCCGCTCGAGATCGCCGGCGAGCCGCTCGATGTCGGCGCGTTGCTCGACGGTATCGCCGCGGATGTCGCCATCGAAGTCGATGCGCGGGGCGGCTCGCTCACCGTGTGCGCCGAGCCGCAGTTGATCACGGCGGGGGATCGGGAGTTGCTGCGCAGCGCCTTCGAAAACGTGATCCGCAACGCCGTGCGCTACGGGGCGGCCGGGACCGAGGTGACGGTCGAGGCGCGCCGCGCCGCCTCCGGACCGGAGGCCCGGCCCATGATCGATGTTACCGTGTCGGATCACGGGCCCGGCGTGCCGCACCAGGATCTCGCGGCGATCTTCGAGCCGTTCTACCGAGTTGATGCGGCGCGCGACCGCACGCAGGGCGGGGAAGGGCTCGGCCTGGCGATTGCCGCGCGGGCCGTGGCGCTGCACGGGGGGCGCATCAGCGCGCGCAATCTCGATCGCGGCGGGTTGGCGGTCACGGTCTCGCTGCCCGTGCGCGCGGGCGCCGCGGCCTGAATCGAACCTGGCATTTTCGCCCGCTTATCCGTTACACTTCGCACGATGAAAGTCGGGACTGTAGTCGCTATTGCCGTAGGATTGAGCATCGCGGTTGCCGCGCTCGCGTTTCACTTCGAAGTTGCCGCGCGCTCGCGCGCCTACAGCGAACTGCGCGGATTGCGCACCGAGACGAGCACCGATCTCGATCACCACATCATCAGCGCCACGCAGGCCGCCGCGCTCGACAGCCGGCTCGGCCGCGCGCGCTTGCAGATCGAGGAGGACGACGTGCGGGGCGCACAGAAGGTGCTGCATGCGGTCAAGGCCGACCTCGGCGCGCCGCACACACGCTCGGCCTGAGCGGCGCGTCGTCAGCGGGCGACGCGGGCGCTGAATCGCTCTGAATTTCTCTTAAGAATGTACGCCGTGGCGCAGGCACGAGCGTATCATTGAAACTCATTCTCATTCCTCACGGCACTGAGACCGTAGCTGCGCCACGCGAAGTGTCCGATCCGTTACCAGCAGAGCCGATCCGGCGGGCGTCGCCGAGCGGGGCCGCCACGTGCGCCGCCCGCCTCGGGCGCACCCCTGATCGAAGGCCCGCCCAGTGCGCCACCGCGCCGAAGGTTCTCGAGGCGACGCGCCGGGCGGCATCGGTGTTGGAGTGGCGCGCCGCCGGGTCCGCGCATGAGTAAAGAACGCTCGGACACCCCGGAGCCCGCGCCGGCCGCGCAGGACGGCGCGCAATCGTCCGAGCCCGCGCAGCGCGAGCTGGATCTTTCCGATAGGACCGGTGCGGCCGCCGCCGCGGCGCAGGTGTCCGAGCCGCTGGTCGCGCTCGATGCGCCGCCGGTGTTCGTGCCGGTGCGTAGGCTGCGCGACCGCTTCGAGTACCGGATCCAACGGCTGCTGACCAGGCGCGGCCGGCGGCTCTTTCTCCAGGTGGGGCTGCCGTGGTTCGCGGCCGTGGTGGTGGGCGTGGTCGGCTTTCTGTACGCGCGCTGGATCCGCGACGCCTACGGTCTGTTCCGCGATTTGATCCACGGCCGCGCCTGGCTCGCCTTCATCATCACC
>JAJZZR010000494.1 GCA_021797465.1 Pseudomonadota bacterium
GCAGAAGGCGCGTACTGCGAATCTGATTTGACCCCATGGCTGGGTATAATCGCATTTCGGCTCCCCGTGTACGGCGGTTCAATGTCAAGTTGTGCAGCCGGTCACGGTCGTGCCAGATACGGCTGCCCGACGCGGGCCGTCGGAACCCCTCTCCTCATCCTCACTCGAAGTTCTCATGACGTTGCGAACGATTCTTGAGTTTCCCGATCCGCGGCTGCGCACCCGCGCCCAGCCGGTCACCCGCTTCGATGCCGGTGTCGAGCGCCTGATCGACGACATGCTCGAGACCCTGTACGCCGCGCCCGGCATCGGCCTCGCGGCGACACAGGTCGATGTGCATCAGCGGCTCATTGTCATCGATGTCTCGGAGGCACACAACGAGCCGTTGGTGCTGATCAATCCGCGGATTCTCACGCTCGAGGGCGAGACCAGCACGGAAGAGGGCTGTCTGTCGGTTCCGGGCATTTTCGATACGATCACGCGCGCCGCCCGCATCCATGTGCGCGCCCAGGCGCGCGACGGCTCGGTGTTTGAGCGCGAGTGCGCCGATCTGTTGGCGGTGTGCGTCCAGCACGAGATGGATCACCTCGAGGGCAAACTGTTCGTGGACCACCTTTCCAACCTTAAGCGTGAGCGTATCCGCAAGAAGCTGGATAAGGAGCGCAAGACCCGGTCGCGGCGACGCGCGTCGGCGGCCCGGTCGGCCCTTTAAGCGGACCGGTCCGTGCCCCAGCCAGCCTCCTTGCGCGTGGCGTTCGCGGGCACGCCGCAGTTCGCCTTGCCCGTCCTGCTGGAGCTGCTGCATTCGCGCCATCGGGTCGTCGGGGTTCTCACCCAGCCTGATCGGCCCCGGGGGCGGGGCCGACAGCTGGCGTCCTCGCCCGTCAAGCTGGCCGCGCAGTCCAGTGTCCCCATCCGCCAGCCGGCCGCTCTGAAGGAGCCGGCCGACTGGTCAATGCTGGACGAGTGGCGACCGGACGTGCTCGTTGTGGTGGCCTATGGCTTGATCCTTCCGCAGCCGGTGCTCGACCTGCCCCCGCTCGGTTGTCTCAATGTGCACGCCTCGCTCCTCCCGCGGTGGCGCGGCGCGGCGCCCATCGAGCGGGCGCTGCTGGCCGGGGACCGCGAAACCGGCCTGACGGTGATGCGCATGGAGGCGGGGCTCGACACCGGTCCGATTCTGCTGCAGCAGCATGTGCCGATCGAGCCGCACGATACGGGCGCGAGCCTGCGCGACCGGCTGGCCGACCTATCGGGACCCCTGCTGCTGCGAGCCCTGGACGGTGTGGCGGACGGAACGCTTGCGGCCATACCCCAACCGGCGGCGGGCGTCACCTACGCCCGCAAGCTGGATAAGAGCGAGGCACGCATCAACTGGCGACGGCCCGCGGCCGAAATCGAGCGTCTCATCCGCGCGCTGCAGCCGTGGGCCACGGCCGATACGGTGCGTGCCGATGCGCAGACCGGCGAGGAGGAGCGCCTCCTGGTGCACGCCGCCCGGATCGCCCCCGATTGTGACGACGCGGCCGCAGCACCGGGATGCGTCGTGCAGGCGGTCGGGCGGCACCGGGATGGCTACATCAGGGTTCGATGCGGCGAGGGCTGCCTGGATCTGCTCTCGTTGCAGCGGCCGGGCGGTTCACGTCAGCCCGCCGGCATGTTCGCCAGCGGCCATCACGCGCTTCTGGTCGGCGCACAGTTAGGCGGCGCGCGTTGAATCATCAGCAGAGTCAGGGAGCCGGCGTGCTCGCCGACGCCGCGCGCGCCGTCGCGGCGGTTCGCGGCGGTCAGTCCGCGGACGTGGCCCTGGCGGTGTTCGAGTCCAGCGCGCAACGCTCCGCCGTGCGGGCAATTGCGCTCGGCACGGTGCGCTGGTACCTGAGGTTGCGCCCAGCCATCGACACTCTCCTGGCGCGGCCCGACACGGTCGATCGGGACGTGCATGCGCTACTGGTCACCGCGGCGCACCAGATCGAGTACTCGCGCACCGCGCCCCAGAAGACGGTCCATGCCGCCGTCGACGCCGTGCGTATTCTGCGTCAAGCGCATGCGAGTGGTCTGGTCAATGCGGTGCTGCGCAAGTTCGTGGCCGGGCGCGAGACCCTCCTCGCGCAGATCGACCGGGATGCGGCCCGCCGGACGGCTCACCCAGCCTGGCTGGTGGAGGCATTGACCGCGGCATGGCCGCACCAGGTCGCGAGCTTGCTCGAGGCCAATAACGTCCACCCGCCCCTCACGCTGCGGCTGAATCCGCGCCTGCGCTCCCCGGAGCAGTATCTGGCCGATCTGGCCGCGGCGGGTCTCGCCGGCCGACTCGTCGAGAATCTCGTCCCGCAGGCGGGCGCCACGGCCGTCACGCTCGAGCGGCCGGTGCCGGTCGCGGTGCTGCCCGGATTTCGCGAAGGCTGGGTGTCGGTGCAGGACGCCGGCGCCCAGCTGGCCGCCGCGCTGCTCGATGTCGCGCCCGGGATGCGGGTTCTGGATGCCTGCGCTGCCCCCGGCAGCAAGGCCGCACACATACTCGAGCTCACCCCCGACGTCGAGCTTTGGGCGCTCGACATCGATCCTGCGCGGCTGCAGCGGGTTCGGGAAACCCTTGATCGGCTGGGCCTCAAGGCGCATCTGGCGGCGGCGGATGTCCGGGAGCCGCACACGTACTGGGATGGACGACCCTTCGAGCGCATTCTGGTGGATGTGCCGTGCTCGGGCACGGGCGTCATCCGGCGTCACCCGGACATCAAGCTCTTGCGCCGAGCAGAGGACGTTGCGTCATTCGCCGCGAGACAGTTGGAAATTCTGCGGGCGGCCTTCGAGCTGCTCGCGCCCGGAGGGAGGCTGGTGTACGCCACGTGCTCGGTGCTGCCCGAGGAGAACGAGGGGGTTCTGGAGCGCTTCCAGGCGCAGGCGCCCCAGGCCCGGACGGTTCGAGTCCCGGCGGAACGTCTGCCGGCCGGGGCCGTGGTGACCGCTCGAGGCCTGCAGCTGCTGACCGGAGGGGCTGTGTCGACGGATGGCTTTTATTATGCTTGTGTCGAA
>JAJZZR010000001.1 GCA_021797465.1 Pseudomonadota bacterium
GATCGCCATGGAAAGTCTCCTTCGCTTGGGTTCTCGGGGCCGCCCCGTGCGGCCTCGATGGCGGTCCTGGGGCCGGGAGGCGATCGACCCGCACCGCTTACGGCCGCAGCGCAGCGGAGGACGGCGCGGCGAGAGTTTCTTGCCTCGCGAGGAATGCCGCGCTCCAGCCGGGGTCCCCACGCAGCCTGCTGCGTGGGGTGGTGGCGGCAGGGGAAGAAAGTCGCAGCGGCGCTGTTGCGGGCAGGCGATCGGGGCGTAGCCCGCACCTCCTGGCCAAATCCGCCCATCGAGAGGCCGGATGGACGGCAACGCACCCCAGCAGGGAGGAGACGGTGGCGAGCCGCGGCGGGGTGATCAAGGTGCGACGGTGGCACTGTGGCGTATCCCTCCGCCGGAGGCCGCCTGCTGCTGCCTGCTGATCTGAGCGAGACTGGCCGTCTTTCTGGCGGCGGTGTGGTGGGAAGTGTCCACGAACGCGATAATGGACACAAACGTAGGGGCTGGGCGACGGCGTCGGTCCTGGCCTGAGGCGCTGAAGCGGGAGATCGTGGCGGCGTCGTTGGCGCCGGGCGCGTCTGTCTCCGTCGTGGCGCAGCAATACGACGTGAACGCCAATCAGGTGTTTGCCTGGCGCAAGCTGTATGGCGCCACGGCCCGGGAGTTGTCGGGGCCGCGTCTGGTGCCGGTGACGGTGACGCCGGATGCGCCGGTCGCGGCAACACCGCAGTCCTTGGCCGAGACGATCGAGATCGAGCTTCCGCGCGGCTATCGCGTGCGGGTCGGCTGTGGCGTGACGGCGGCAGCGCTGCGGCGGGTGCTGGACGCGCTGGAGCGGCGATGATCGCCTTCCCGCCGAGCATGCGCGTCTGGCTGGCGGTCGGGCGGACCGACATGCGGCGCGGCATGAACGGCCTGGCGTTGCAGGTGCAGCAGGCGCTCGGGCGGGACCCGCATGCGGGCGATCTTTACGTCTTCAGGGGTGCCAGAGGCGACCTGGTGAAGATCCTTTGGCACGACGGGCTCGGCATGTCGCTGTATGCGAAGCGGCTGGAGCGCGGGCGCTTCATTTGGCCGTCACCCACGGACGGTGTGGTGTCGATCTCGATGGCGCAGCTCGGTTACATGCTGGAAGGGATCGATTGGCGGCATCCCCAGCGCACATGGCGTCCGGAACTGGCCGGATGATCCCGGACTTTCCAGGTTGGTGCTGACGAATTCTCGTGCATCGCGGCCGCTCTCGTGATTCGATTCCGGCATGAGCGGCGCCGCGGATTCGCTTCCCGACGATATCGACGCGCTGAAGGCGGCGTTGCTTGCCGAGCGGAAGGCGCGTCGGGCGCTGCAAGCCCAGGCCATGGCCGCCGAGGCGATGATCGCGCACCTGAAGCTGCAGATCGCGCTGCACAAGCGAGACCGCTACGACAGCTCCGCCGAGCGTGGACGCAAGATCCTCAACCAGTTGGAGATGCAGCTCGAGGATCTGGAGACCGACGTGGCGGAAGCCGAAGCCCGGGCGATGTCGCCGCAGCCGGAGGGGAGCGCGGTGCGTTCGTTCACGCGGGCCAGGCCGGTGCGTGGTCCGCTGCCCGCGCATCTGCCGCGCGAGCGCGTCGTGCTGCCAAGTCCGACCGCCTGCCCGTGCTGCGGCGGCAGGCTGGCCAAGCTGGGCGAGACCATCACCGAGACGCTGGAGGTGATTCCGCGCCGGTGGAAGGTGATCCAGACTGTGCGGGAGAAGTTCTCCTGCCGCGCCTGCGAGGCGATCACCCAGCCGCCCGCGCCGTTCCACCCGATCGCGCGCGGCCGCGCCGGGGCGAACCTGCTGGCCGCGGTCGTCTATGGCAAGTTCGCCGAGCACCAGCCGCTCAACCGCCAGAGCGAAGGCTTCGCCCGCGAGGGCATCGCGCTCGGCGTCTCGACGTTGGCGGACTGGCTGGGCGCGTGCACGGCGGCGCTGTCGCCGCTGGTCGCGGTGATCCGCGCTCACGTGCTGGCTGGCGAGCGCCTCCATGGCGACGACATCACGGTGCCGGTGCTGGCCAGCCCGAAGACTGTCACCGGCCGCCTCTGGGCCTATGTGCGCGACGACCGGCCGTTCGGCGGCGGTGCTGCTCCGGCGGTGATCTTCGCCTACTCGCGCGACCGCGGCGGGACGCATCCGTGCCGTCACTTGGCGGGATATGCAGGGATCCTGCAAGCCGATGCCTATGCCCGGTTCAACGACCTCTACGAACCGGCACGCAAGCCCGGCCCGATCAAGGAAGCGGCGTGCTGGGCGCACGGGCGGCGCAAGCTGTTCGTGCTCGCCGATATCGCGAAGGCGCCGCTCGCGGTCGAGGCGGTGCGGCGCATCGACGTGATCTTCGCCATCGAGCGCGACCTCAACGGCCTGCCCGCGGCAAAGCGCCTGGCCGCCCGGCAGGTCCGGGTGGCGCCGCTCATCGCCTCGCTCGAAGGCTGGATGCGCGGCGAACGCAGCAGGCTGTCGCACCACGCCGATGTGGCCAAGGCGATGGACTACATGCTCAAGCGTTGGGTGGCCTTCACGCGCTTCCTGGAAGACGGACGCATCTGCCTGACCAACAACGCGGCCGAGCGCGAACTGCGCGGGGTGGCCCTCGGGCGCCGCGCCTGGCTGTTCGCCGGATCCGACCGCGGCGGCGAGCGGGCGGCGGCGATGTATTCGCTGATCGCCACCGCGAAGCTGAACGGGGTCGACCCGCGCGCCTGGCTGGCCGACGTGCTGGCGCGCATCGCCGACCATCCGGCCTCACGGCTGCACGAACTGCTGCCGTGGCACTGGTCGTCCCCGAGCGAAGGCCGTAGCCTCGCGGCATGACCGCCGCCGCCATCGCACACCTGCGCATCAAGCTCGACGATGTCGAACCCGCCGTCCTGCGCCGCGTGCACCCTCCGTGCCAATGAAGGTGAGACACCAGCCCCCCGGGAATTTAGACTTGAGGGCGTGGAAGGATCGCCTCGCAGATGCCCATGCTTCTCACCCAGAATGACGCAGCGACCGGTGCCGACGCAGAC
>JAJZZR010000180.1 GCA_021797465.1 Pseudomonadota bacterium
CGAGGTTCAATTGTTCCTGCAGGCGCTCGACGCGCAGGGTGAGGTGCGCGATCGTCTCATCGCGCAAAGCGATCTGCGTATCCTTCTCCCGCATGAGATCCGCCACGAAACGCTGGAGGGATTCGGCGTCTTCCGGCAGTGTCTTTGGGGTCTCATTCATAGCCACGATTATACGATAATCGAATCGATAGTGCACACCCATGGCCACACTTTTATTTAAGAAACCCGCTGATACACCAGGGATGGATGCGGCTTCATGAGCGTGATGTCATAGCCTGCGAGCAGCCACTGGAGCTCTTGTTCCGAGAGCGCAAGGATCACATCGGAGACCTTGCGCGGTCAGGCAAAGCGCGCCGCCTCCAGGCGCTTTACCCACAGCGCAAAGCCGGTCTGATCCCAATAAAGGATCTTCACGCGGTCACGCCTGCGGTTGGTGAACAAAAAGAGCGCGCCGGTCAAGGGCGACAGGCCCATGGTCTGCTCCACCCGCATGGCAAGACCGTCTATGCCCACCCGGAAGTCTATGGGTTCGCGGTGCAGGTAGACGGCTTGGGGATCCACAAACATGCGCATGGGCTTAGCCCTCTCCAGGGCTGTAAGGAGGGCCGCCACCCACGCCGGGGGCACGGAAGGCGACAATGCTATCGAGGCCCGGCCGATGGTGAGCGTGATCGGAGCCGGCACGGCCCGGGGGGTCACCGTGACCGGTACGAAGGCCGCGGCCGATGGGATGGGCTTTGGGTCACGCCTTCTGCGGCTTGCCGAATGCCCGCAAAGCTCCAGGCTGCGCCGATAGAAGTACGGGAGCCGCAGGCCGTGCCGGACACAGAAATCGCGCGCACTCTCCTGGCCTGCCTCGTACTCGGCAAAGAGCGCTTGCCAGGCCTCATGACTACGGATCTTCGCCATCTACCCACCTCCATCAATGCAATGGATCGGAGCGTAAGCGACCTAGGGGATCAGGGGCAGGGTGTAGTTGCTGAAGCGCTTACTTTGTAACAATCTGGGCCATTCTCGTGATGGGGAAAAGTGAGCGCTGCACGAGCCCCCCCTTCGAGTCAACGTATCAAGGCAGTGAAGAACGAAACGTAGCCATAAAACGCGGCAGCGTCGAGACTGTGTTAATGACCCTGTAATCCGTGTCTTTGTGCCAAAAAGACGCGGATTTACATGGTCGTAAACTACGCTGTCTTGCCCGTCGCGTTCGGGCCGACGACCGCCGTGACCTCCGATGAAATCGGCGCCGTGATCGGATCTGGACCGAAGCAGCGAAAGCCGGACAGGGTTACAGATTCTATACGCACGAAGTTTCTCCCATCAGGGCGTTATAGGGAGCGGGTCGGTGCCCTCGCTCAAGATGGCGAGATACCGGCGGTAACTGAACACGCGGCCCCGTTTGCGCCCGGTGATTTCCTCAACGATGCCGAATCGCTCCAGGTCGGCGAGCGCTGCATTGACCGTGGGGGCAGACAGCCCCGTCTGCTGGACAAGCTGGTTTGCCATCAGGAACGGGTTGTGCTGGAACTGATCGTGGATACGCAGCGTCGATCCGGCCCGGTCACTCTCCGTCGTAATCAGTTCGCGATCTTCCTTGAACAGGTCCATGATCCGCGTGGCCGCATCGAACGCCTGATTGGCGGTGTCTGCTACACCGGTGAGAAAGAAGTCCAGCCAAGTTTCCCAGGCGCCATGTTCGCGCACATCCTGAAGCAGGCGGTAATAATCTGCGCGATGGGTTTTGAGGTAGAGGCTTAAATAGAGCGACGGCGTGCGCAGCACACCATTGACGCACAGATACAGCGTGACCAGCAAGCGGCCGATCCTGCCATTGCCATCGAGGAACGGGTGGATGGTCTCGAACTGGACATGCAGCAGCCCGGCCTTGATGAGAGCGGGCAGACGCGAGTCTTCCTCATGCATGAAGCGCTCAAGCGCGTCAAGACAGCCATCCATCTCCATCGGCGGGGGCGGCACGAACAGCGCGTTGCCGGGACGTGTGCCACCGATCCAGTTCTGTGACCGCCGGAACTCGCCGGGATCTTTCGTGCCGCCACGCCCGCTTTGCAGCAGCCGTGCGTGCATCTCACGGATCAGGCGCAACGAAAGCGGCAGGTCTTCCAGCCGCTGCAAACCGTACATCATGGCATCCACGTAGTTCGAGACTTCGCGGATATCATCGATTGGCTGGCCCACCTGCGCCTCGGCCTCGAAGCGGAGAAGGTCCGAGAGGGTCGATTGTGTGCCCTCGATCTGGGATGAAAGGACCGCTTCCTTTCTCACATACATATAGAGGAACAGTTCCTGGCGGGGCAGCAGCATGGTGATGCCGTCCAGACGACCCAAGGCCCGTTCCGCCAAGCTCAACTTCTCCAGCAGGGTCAGCACGTCGATCGACGGTTTCGGCGGCAATGTGGGCGGCACGAAGGCGCGCACGATTTCACCCGCAACAGGGGTCTCGACGAAGCGGCCTAGCCGAGGATTTGGGGCTGATTCAGACATGTCGCAAGTATGCTTCTGCGTCGTTATTTAAGCAATTGCCGCTTGGCTTAAATAGAAAATGAGCTAAGGTAAGCACTCTTAAATAACAGACAGCACATCATGCGAGGTACACGCAGCAGGTTCGTGACAGTATTCTTCCGCTTTTAGCGGCGGGAACCCTTCCGGCTACGTTCGCCGAGTGGTCCTTTACCGACAATACCGTCGATCACGAATGATGAGCTTCTCGTGACGACCTTTACGCCTTCTCGGTTACGCATGGAACTCGAACGTGTGTCCTTGTGGCGGGGCGACACGGTTTCAATCAAGCAACTAGCGGACGACTTTGCCCGCTATTCGTACTTACCACACCTCAAAGGACCGGATGTTCTACATGTTCTACTGGAATCTATCCACAATGGCCTGACCTTGACGTCATGGGAGTAGGTGTTAACACCGCGAGTCCGTTGGCTCAGTTGCAGCACGTCTTGCCGCAACTGAGCGTCCGGGCTATTCAAACCTTGCTGTACGAGTTGCGCGCGGAAGGCCAAGCGTGTCT
>JAJZZR010000050.1 GCA_021797465.1 Pseudomonadota bacterium
CGTGTACAACAACGTCGCGGGGGAGAAGCCGCGCAGGAAGTACCGACAGTGCCGGTCCGTCCAATCCATCATGGGGGCGACGGATATTCTTCTATCTAGTAAATTCATATACTTATGGTACCATATCAGTCACTTAATCAATGCGTGTGCACGCTCGTGTGCACTCGAATTTGCTCCAATACGCCTGGTTTCTACCTCTCGGTGCACACAGAGCGCACACCGTGGCCACGTTCAAACAACTCCCTTCCGGCAATTGGCGGGTACAGATCCGGCGCAAGGGCAGCTACCTCGGCAATACGTTTCGGCGACGCCGTGATGGCGAAGAATGGGCGCTCGACGCCGAGGGAAAAATCGATCGCGGTGAAACGCCCCTCGTTCAATCGATGGGCAACCCCGAAACGTTCGGATATCTCATCGATTTGCATCTTCGCGACATGATCGAGGTGGGCAAGCCACCCCGGCGTACCAAGTCTTTCTCCATGGACGCGCTGAACAAAAGGCTCGGGAAAGTACGCTTGTCGAATCTTACACGCGAGCGCCTGATCGAATTCGGCAAGGATCGGTGGCGACACGGTGCGGGTGCCGTCACGATTGCCATGGACATGAGCTACATCAAAACCGTCGTGACGCATGCGGCGGCGGTTCATGGCCTCAACGTTTCCCCTCAAGCCGTTGACCTCGCGCGCGTGGCGCTCAAACGGTTGGGCATGATCGCGAAATCTCGCGACCGGGACCGCCGGCCGACTGCGCAGGAAATCGAGCGAATATTGCAATTCCTGGAACAGAATCCACGTCAATTCATACCCGTCGGCAGAATCGTGCGCTTTGCCATCGCGACGGGGATGCGCCAGGACGAAATCTGTCGTATCTGTTGGAGCGACGTCGATGAACTCACCCGAACGATCAGCGTGCGCGACCGTAAAGACCCGCGGCACAAGAGTGGAAACCAGCAAAAGGTCCCGTTGCTCGACCTCACCGGTGTGGACGCGTGGGCCATTCTCGAAGAGCAAAGACCTCTTTCGCACGGCAAAGGACGCATTTTCCCCTTCAATCCTCAGTCGGTGGGCACCGCATTTCGACGCGCCTGCAAAGCGCTCAAAATCGGCGATCTGCACTTTCATGATTTGCGCCACGAGGCCACGAGCCGGTTATTCGAAGCCGGCCTTTCGATCGAGCAGGTCGCGCTGGTGACCGGACATCGCGACTGGAAAATGCTCAAGCGGTACACGAACCTTCGGCCGGAGGATTTGCATCGACTGACGGCAAAGGGAAGTGTCGTGCGCCGATCAACTGCCGCCAACGCGACGGAAGCCACGAAACGTGCTGCGGCATGACTGCCACCATTTCCAGAGTCCCCCTGTGTCACAGTAGTTGTCGCCTCGATACCTCGGTAACCTTGGGGGCATTGAGGAGTGACAGTGGCTCGATACAGCAACGAATTCAGAGAACGGGCGGTGGCTCGACTGCTACCGCCTGAGAGTGCGGAAGTTTCCCGGGTGTCCCAGGAGATCGGAGTGTCGGTGGCGACATTGGAACGGTGGCGTGCGGAGGCGCTGTCCAGGCCCGCTCGCGAGCGGGCCTGGACAGCCGCGGCGCGGCTGGAGGCGGTGATCGCCACGGCGGCGATGGACGAGGCACAGCGCGGCGCCTGGTGCCGCGAGAAAGGGGTTTTCCCCTCGGACCTTGGGCAGTGGCGAGAGAGCGCGATGGCGGCGCTGGCGCAGCCCGAGGAGGCTCGGGCGACGCCGCAGGAGACGCGCCAGGATCGTCGACGAATCAAGGAGCTGGAGAAGGACCTCAGGCGCAAGGAGAAGGCGCTGGCGGAGACCACAGCGCTGCTTGTTTTAGCAAAAAAACTCGAGGCGATCTTCCCTGCGGGCGGGGACGAATGATTTCCCTGGAAGATCGCCAAAGTATCGCTCGTGCGGTGCAAGAAGCTCATCGCGACGGCGCACGGCTGGAGTACGCCTGCGCCGAGGCCGGCATCACGGTGCGCACCCTGCAGCGCTGGAAGCGCTGCGAAGGTCTTGAACGCGGAGACCGCCGGCCGCAGGCCGTCCGTCCCGTGCCCGCCCATGCGCTGAGTGAGGCGGAGCGGAAGGAACTCCTGCGGATCGCCAATGAGCCGCGCTTCGCCGAGCTCCCTCCGGCGCGCATCGTGCCGATGTTGGCCGACGAGGGGGTCTACGTGGCCAGCGAATCGAGCTTCAGCCGCGTGCTCAGGGCCCATGGACAGACTCGCCATCGCGGTCGCGCCAAAGCGCCCCAGCGCGTCCGTCCGCCGAGCACGCACGTGGCCACCGCGCCGCGGCAGGTCCTTTGCTGGGACATGACGTACCTGCCGGCGACGGTCATGGGTCGTTGGTTCTATCTGTACCTGATCCTGGACCTGTACAGCCGCAAGATCGTCGGCTTCGAGGTCCACGAGACCGACGACTCCGAGCATGCGGTGAACCTGCTGCGGCGAACGGCCCTCGCCGAGGACTTGCACACGCTGGACTACAAGCCCGTGCTGCATGGGGATAACGGCGCGACGCTCAAGGCGACCACGGTGCTGGCGATGATGCATTGGCTGGGCCTGAGAGCCTCCTACTCCCGCCCGCGCGTCAGTGACGACAACGCCTTCGTGGAAGCGCTGTTCCGCACCGCGAAGTACCGACCGCAGTTCCCGACGAAGGGCTTCGCGGACCTCGAACAGGCGCGAGAATGGGCGAGCTCATTCGTGCAGTGGTACAACCATGACCATCGCCACAGTGCCATCCGCTACGTCAGTCCGGCGCAACGACATGCCGGAGAGGACCGGGACGTCCTGCGGGCCCGCCATGCGCTCTACCAGCAGGCACGGGCAGAAAACCCGCGGCGCTGGGCACGGCATACCCGCAACTGGAATCCGATCACCGTCGTCACCCTCAATCCCGAACGCGACGCAGTGATCAAGGCGGCGACCGAGAACCTTCAGAACTCGAAGTCCGCCGCATGAAACGGGCGACAACTACCTTGACATGCACCGATGACGGTGCGGGGAGATCCAG
>JAJZZR010000209.1 GCA_021797465.1 Pseudomonadota bacterium
CCCACCAGCGAAAACCCTGACGGGCGGTGCCGGGGAAGCGGTGATGGTTGTTGTGCCACCCCTCGCCGAAGGTCAGCAGCGCGAGCAGGAAGTTATTGCGGCTATCGTCGCAGGTCGGGAAGCGGCGCGAGCCCCAGCGGTGCGCCAGCGAGTTGATGGTGACGGTGGCGTGGAACAGCGCCACCGTGGAGATGCAGAAGCCCCACACCAGGAGCTGGGGACCGTCGGTGTCGAGCTGCGGCGCGAAGCGATGCAGCACGCCGCCGAGGGCGTACAGCGCCGCCGCGAGCAGCAAGGGCACTGCGACGTCGTAGCGATCGAGCCAACGCAGCTCCGGAAACCGGGCCAGATCCTGCACGCGCGCGAGATCGGTGCGGAACGCGCGCCGGGTGAGGAACCATCCCATGTGGCTCCAGATGAAGCCGTGGATCCGCGGCGAGTGCGGATCGAGCGGCGTGTCGGCGTTGCGGTGATGATTGCGATGATGCGCCGCCCACCACAGCGGTCCACGCTGCACGCACGCCGCGCCGATCACGGCGAACACCAGCTGCACCGGGCGCGAGGCGCGGAACGTGCGGTGCGAAAACCCGCGGTGATAGAAGCCGGTGAGCGCGAACATGCGCGCCGCGTACAGCACGGCGGCCGCGATCAGCGCCGTCGCCGATACCCCGGTCCAGAGGGCTGCGAGGCAGGCCAGATGCAGAACGAGAAACGGTGCCGCGCGCAGCCAGTCGATGCGATCGGCGCTCCGCGGGTCCAGCGGCGCGCCGCTTGCGCCGGTGTCGAACCAGTGCCTCAGCGTGCGCAACGCGGCCGGCGGCTTCGGACTAGTTTGCGCAATGGCGGTGTGCGGACGACTCACGGTAGGGCACCAGCGGTGACGGTGGTGCTCTATACGGTGCGGGCGCCCGGTTGGATGCAGGCGCCTGCTCGGCCGTTTGGGTCAGGGGCGGGGACCGCCTCAGGCGGGGCGCTGCGCGGTGCCCACGAGGCGCAGCGCCGAGGCCGGTGCGGCGCCGATGGCGCCGGCGGCGACGACCGGCCCGGTGGGTTGTCCGGTGGGTGAGCCGCCCCGCGGCTCGATGGATACGGCGAGCCGGGCGGTCGGCCCGAGGCGGGCAACCAGGCTCGCGCTGAGCGCGAGCGTCATGGGCGCGTGGGTCGAGATCAGGCCGACGGCGATGGGACGCGCGCCCTGCGGGATCAGCCACAGCTCCGGCGTGTGGCCGGCGCGCACCGCCTGCGGCGCCGCCGGCACCACGATCATCCGCGCCTTGCCGACGTCCATCGTTGCGGTCCAGCCGACCTGCCCGTTGGTCTCCGTGAGGGTGGCGGCCATATACGGGATCGGTGGGGTGGGCGGGCGGTGGGTGGCCATGACCACCAGAGCGGCACATGCGGCGGCGAGCAGCGCGCCGGAACCGAATGTCAGCCAGTGCCAGAGCCGAACATTTTCCCACCAGCCACCGCGCGTGTCCGCGGCGCGGGCGGGCGAATCGAATTCGAGTGTCGCGCGGATCCGCGCCCAGAGTTGCGGCGGGGGCATCTCGGGGCCGATTTCTTCGGCGAGCGGCAACAGACGCTGGCGCCATTTCGCCTCGGTAGCGGCGGCTTGCGGGCTCGCGGCCAGCTCCCGTTGCACCGCGGCGCGCGCATCGGCATCCAGCACGCCGAGCACGTATTCGGCGTAGCGCAGGTCGCCTTTGTCGTCGTCGGTGGGAGTATTCATGTCTCAAGGCAGGTGCGCAATTGCAGCAGGGCGCGGCGGATCCAGCTCTTCAGGGTGGCGAGCGGCACTTCGCCGCGTTCCGCCAGTTCCTTATACGTAGCTCCTGTAAAGAAAGCTGCACGCACCGATCGGCTGTATTTGGGGTCCAGTTGCTCGAGGCAACGCTCCAGCCGCAGATAGTCCGCGCTCGCCATGGCGCGCGCGTCGGGCCCTTGGCTCGTGTCGGCCAGACGCTCGAACTCCAGCGCATTGGTGTTGGTCGCTTCGCGCCTCTGGCGCAAACGGTCGATCGCCCGATTGCGGACCACGGCGGTAAGCCACGTGTTCGCGCCGCCCAGGGCGGGGTTGTAGCGATTCGCGCGGCGCCAGACCGAGACGAATGCCTCCTGCAGCACGTCTTCGGCCTCGCTGCGCTCCCGCAGCAGCCGCACGCACAGGCCAAACAGGCGTGGCGCGGTTTGTTGATAGAGCCGGGCAAATGCGGCGCGGTCGCCCATTCCGGTGCGCGCCAGAAGCTGCTCGAGCGTATCGGTCTCGGTGGACGTGTCGTTCATCAGCTGACCGGGGCCGCGGCGCCCGATGCCGGATCGAGCCGCAGGGTGTCTCACGCTCCGCCGCATGGAAGAGATTTGCGGGCCCGGAAGATTCTCCGGGAGAACTCGCCTGCTTTCAAGCACTTGCTGGCGGCACGCCGCACCCCTAGCGCAGGTCGGCGCTGTTCCGCGGTCCGGCTGCGGCGGTTCGTATTTTCCGCCGGCGCGCCAGTGTACTACTCTTGCCCCCGCGCCATGACGCGGCGACCGGGCCGGCTCCCCGGATCCGGACCCCAGGGTCGATGCCGGCCCGCGGGCCGTCCGCTGTCGGTGCGGAGCGATTAGGCGGTCCCGGCGCGGGAATGCTCGGGTCCGGCGCAGCGTTCGATCAGATACGTCTCCCGCGGCGGCGGGGTGCTTGGGCGACACGAGTCGAGGGTCAGAGTCATGATCAATGGAACCGTGGTCGATCTGTCTCGCGTGCAGTTTGCGGCCACCGCGCTGTACCACTTCCTGTTCGTACCGCTCACCCTGGGTCTGAGCTTTCTGCTCGCCGCGATGGAGACCGTGTACGTCACGACCGGCAAGCCGATCTACAAGCAGATGGCGCAGTTCTGGGGCAAGTTGTTCATGATCAACTTCGCGCTGGGCGTGGCCACGGGTCTGACCATGGAGTTTCAGTTCGGCACCAACTGGTCGTTCTACTCCAGCTTCGTCGGCGACATCTTCGGCGCGCCGCTCGCCATCGAGGGATTGATGGC
>JAJZZR010000059.1 GCA_021797465.1 Pseudomonadota bacterium
GTTCACCGCCGCGCTATGTGGCTGCGCGCGTCTTCCCAGGCTGGTACGTGACCCAGGAGCCGGCGGCTGGCGGTGGCGGGCGCTTTCGTCGGCGGAGGCTGATCGGTGAAGCGGCGCTGACGAATGATATGTATCGGGATCCGGAAGATGGTCGGAAGAAGCCGGTTGTGCCGGTGCGATTCGTCGCCGCCTGCACGCGCGGCCATGTCGAGGATATCGATTGGCGGGTCTATATCCACCACGGCGTGACAGAATGCACTCGAACACTATGGACCGAGGAACGGGGCACATCTGGAGACGTCGCGGATGTGGTCGTGGGATGCGATTGTGGCGCCGAGCGTCGGCTTCTCGACGCCGTATCCCCGAGAACGACGGCGTTGGGCATGTGCCGTGGGAAGCGGCCCTGGCTCGGCCCCTATTCGGATGAGGAGTGCAACGAACATCGGCGCCTTCTGATCCGAACCGCAAGCAATGCCTATTTTCCCGAGTTAATGAGCGCTATCTCGCTGCCGGACGAAGACGAGGCTCTTAAGGCTATACTGGAACATTGGTGGACCGATCTGGCGAAAGTCACCGACCAGGCGACGCTGGGAATGGCTCGCAAATTCAACAGCGGTCTGGCGGCTGATCTCGATGGCTTCAGCGATGACGAAGTGATGGCAGCGATCGAACGCAGGATAGCAGGCGCTGCATCGATCGCCGATATGGGCCTCAAGCCCGCAGAGTTCGATGTCATGGCCTCCGGCAGGCCATCGATGGGTCGCGATACGCCTGATAGCCCCTTCTTTGCGGAAACTCTCGACCCATCCTTCTGGCAGCTTGCAGGAGAGCCGTTGCTCGGCGCTGTTGAGCGAGTCGTCGTGATCCGGCGCCTCCGAGAGGTGATCGCGCAGGCTGGCTTCACACGCTTCGATGCTCTCGCTCCGGACGAAGATGGTGAGCTCGATATCGGCGTTGAGCGCGCGGCCTTGGCTCGCGCTGTAACCTGGCTGCCGGCCGTGGAGCATCGGGGCGAGGGAATTTTCATCCAGCTCAAGCGGCAGGACGTCGAAGCATGGCTCTGCCGTCCGGAAGTGCTAGCGCGGCAAGATGCGCTGCGGGCCGGCTTTCTTTCGTGGAAGGCGGACCGCCAGAACAGTCGCCGTGAATTTCCGGGTGTCGCCTACATCATGCTGCACTCTCTGGCACACATGCTGTTGACCGCCATCGCGCTGGAGGCAGGGTATGCCGCCAACTCCCTCCGAGAGCGGATTTACGCAAATGAGGGTCGCTACGGGATTTTGATTTATACGGCATCCTCTGGGTCTGAGGGAACTTTGGGCGGACTGGTGGAGAGCGCCAGAAGCATCGGGCGTCATCTCCGCCACGCGCTCGAACTGGCCGTGTTGTGCTCGAATGATCCAATATGCGCCGAACATCGTCCCGACGACCGCCTGTCAGCCAGACCTTTGCACGGTGCTGCTTGCCATGGCTGCCTCTTGATCGCGGAAACAAGCTGCGAGCAGAGGAATGATTTTCTCGACAGAGCGCTCGTCGTCGAAACCGTCCTCTCTGAAGGGGCAGCATTTCTGGAAGCCTTTACGCGCAACGGCGCAGCCCGGTGAGATCATCTGAACTCGCCTTCCTGGCCGATGCGATTGAGGCTGGCAGGGTTCGGTGGCCGACTCAGGATGTAAATCTGCGGGCTTTGGGAGTCGAGTTAGATGACTTGGATGATTGCCAAGTCTTGGGGAATCTTTCCGACCTCAATGCATCGCTTCCTCTTGTGGTCTGGATATTGCGAGCGATCGCCCGTGAGCGGCAGATAGCAGAAAAGATAATAGCCGCGGTGGAGCTAGTTGCAAGCGGCCCGCGGGTTGTCTCCGGGCTGCGCGAGATGGCGGAAGCATTTCGGGAAGTCATAGATCGCGCGCAACGAAGAATCATCATCACCGGGTTTGCGCTCCACAATGGCCGGTCTGTCCTTCGTAGACTTTCCGAGCGTATGCAGGAGTCACCGGAACTGGAGGTGCTGCTGTGCTTGGACATATCCCGTCATCCGGGCGATACGAGCGATGAGCAGTCCCTCGTCGGGCGATTTTCCGAGAAATTCCGTGTGAATGAGTGGCCGGGCGGTCGTTTCCCTCGGCTGTTTTACGACCCGCGATCTCTTTCTTCTGACTCCTCGGCACGGTCTGTGCTCCACGCGAAAGTGGCGGCGGCTGACCATTCATGCGTGCTCGTCAGTTCGGCTAACCTCACAGAGTCAGCGTTCAACCGTAACATCGAGATCGGAATATTATGTTCTCTCCGCAATGTCGCGGCCTCAGTCGTTGAGCACATTGACTCGCTGATTCGCACGGGGATGCTTCTACCCGTTCCACTGTAGCCCAAACGGTTCGCCCTTGGTTCCCTGTCAGTGAACTGGACCTGGAAAATGGGACGAATCACGCTGCAATTGTCTCAAATCATTCGACGAGGGACAGGTTTAGCGTGGCGCCACCGCAACATGCAGTTCGATGCCTGCCTGCTGTTGTAGATAGCCGATGATGCCGAAGAGGTTGCGTGCCTGCGGATTGCCGCGCGGGCCGAACATGCGGATCAAGCTCTTGGGCGGCGTATCGGTTGCCTCGCCAAGTTTCCCGAAGCCAACGGTTGCCTTGATGTAGTCGCGCAAGATCGCCTTGCCGGTATCCACGTCGCCGGTCAGCATCGTGTCGATACCTTCGCGCAGGAGCGCCGTCGCGAATTCCGGGTCCTTTGCGACCCTTCGCTGCACCAGTTCCTTGAAGCTCTTCGTCACTGCCATCTTTCGCCTCCGTTCATCGCGCCTTCGGACGCCGCCGCCGGTAATCCTCCCACATGCCTTTTGCCATCTTGATGTCGTGCTGCTGACGTTTCTTGGTGCCGCCCGTGAGAAGGATCACCAGCACGTCGCCATCCCGCCCGAAATACACCCGGTAACCAGGTCCCCAATCGATACGATATTCAAGAACCCCCTCCCCTACCCTCTTGGCGTTCGAGATGTTGCCCTGTTCGA
>JAJZZR010000116.1 GCA_021797465.1 Pseudomonadota bacterium
CATTCCCCTGTCCTCACGCGTGGGTGTCTTGGGTTTCGCGAGGATTCATCGCGGCCCCGCGGTATTTTTGGAATCGCGAGGTCTCGTGGACTCATACTGTCGCAGAACAGCGACTGACGTGCAAGCAGGCGGAAACAGGGGGAGGGCAAAAAAGAAGCCCCCGCAGGGCGGGGGCTTCGTGGGCCGAGAATCGATCGTTCAGTCGCAGATGGAGGGCAGGTACGAGCCCAGGGGAACGGTTCCGGAGGCCGCAGCGGTGCCGTTGTTCACTATCTTCAGCAGGCCGGGTTTGAGCGCATTTGCGGTCGCAGTGCCATCGTTGCACAACCAGGTGATATTGCCGTCCGTCGACTTGTAAGCTGACCAGATGACAGTCTTGCCTGAGATATTCGCGTTGGCGTTGGCATTGTAGGTGACTGTGATCTGCCCAGGATTCGTTAGCGCGGCCGTCCCGACATAGGTTCCCGAGATTTTCTTTGAGCTGGGAATCCCGACAGCCGTGTTGGTTGCGCAGCTCGACGCGCTTCCCGTGTTCGCGTAACACTCCTCGAAGGCGGTCTCGAGGCTGCCGATGATCGACGAGCCTTCGGTCGCCTGCGCGCGGATGACGTAGTTCTGATAGGCCGGAATGGCGATGGCCGCCAGAATGCCGATGATCGCGATGACGATCATCAATTCAATCAGGGTGAAACCCTTTTGCACCGATTTCATCTCGTAACTCCTCCAGGTATGTGGCTTTCGCCGAGAGGCGCAACGAGCGCCTGCTGCTTTCCAGGGAGCAAGCGCCGTGCCAACGACGGAATGGCGTGCTAACCCGTTGATCCCTCATGGAATCACTGTCCCGTGGGTCCCGTTGATTTGACTAAAGACGCGGCCGACTGACCCGGCGGGTTCCTGGGTCACGTCCCAAACCGACAAAAATTGTCACCGTCACCGTCATCGTCACGGTGCCAGCCTGTTCCGCTTAGACCGAAGTTCTTCCCCGCGTCTGAGCCGACGGTAGTCAGCAGATCTCGCATTTTCTAGGGTTTCGAAGCGCAGGCTTGGGCGTGTTTTTGTCGCAAAATGTAGTCACTAATCATATTGCAATTACTCCTCAGATCAGCTATATTCCGTGGCATGTCGCAAAGAGGAGGCGCGGTTCACGTCGTCACCACACGGCGCCACTACAAAGGCCGGGTGTACGCGACGCATCTGCTGCGGCGCTCCTATCGCGAGGGGGCGCAGGTCAAGAACGAGACTGTTGGCAACCTCTCCCATCTTCCCGAACCGCTGATCGAGGTGATTCGCCGCGCGCTGCGCGGGGAGACGTTCGTACCCGTCGGTGAGCGCCTGCAGGTCGTGCGCTCCAAGCCTCACGGACAGGTGCAGGCGGTGCGCGCGGCGATGCGGCGGTTGGGCTTTGAATCCTTGATCGCCTCGCGGGGCAGTCCCGAGCGCGATCGGGTGTGTGCGATGGTTGCCGCGCGCGTGCTCGCCCCGCATACGAAGCTTGCGACTACGCGCTGGTGGCACACGACGACACTCGCCGAGGAGTACGGGGTCGAGGCGGCCGATGAGAACGACCTCTATAGCGCGATGGACTGGCTACTGGAGCACCAGGGACAGATCGAGCGCAAGCTCGCCGCACGACATCTGAGCGAGGGGGCGCTGGCGCTCTATGACCTCTCATCGAGCTATTTCGAAGGCACGCACTGCCCGCTGGCCAAGCTCGGCCATGATCGGGATGGGAAGAAGCACAAGTTGCAGGTCAACTATGGATTGTTGACGAGCCAGGCGGGGTGTCCAGTGGCGGTATCGGTCTACGAGGGCAACACGGGGGATGCCAAGACGTTGATGCCGCAGGTCACGAAGCTGCGCGAGGAGTATGGACTTAAGCAGGTGGTGCTGGTGGGCGATCGGGGCATGATCTCCCACAAGGCGATCCAGGAGTTGCGGGATCTCGAGGGGCTGTCCTGGATCACGGCGCTCAAGAGCACGCAGATCCGCACGCTCGTGGAAGGGGAGACGCTGCAGCTTGGTTTTTTCGATGAGCGCAATCTGGTGGAGATCAGCCATCCCGACTACCCCGGCGAGCGGCTCATTGCCTGTCGCAATCCTGAGCTGGCGAAGCTGCGCAGCCATAAGCGCCAAGCGTTACTGGAAGCGACGGGGAAGGAACTCGAGAAGGTGCGCGCGAGCGTTGCAGCGGGGCGGCTGAAGGGCAAGGACAAGATCGGCGTGCGCGTCGGACGCGTGGTCAACAAGTACAAAGTTGCCAAGCACTTCGAGCTCACGATCGAGGAGCAGCGCTTCGAGTTCAAGCTCCTCGAAGAGCAGATCTGCGCCGAGGCGGCGCTCGATGGCCTCTATGTGATCCGCACCGCCGTCCCGAAGAGGCGCATGTCAGCGGCCGATGCAGTCAGAAACTACAAGGCGCTCGCGAACGTTGAGCACGCGTTCCGTTCGCTCAAGACCGTGGACCTGAAGGTGCGTCCGATCCACCATCGGCTCGAGGATCGTGTTCGCGCCCACATCTTCCTGTGCATGCTCGCCTACTATGTCGAGTGGCACATGCTCGAGGCCTGGCGGCCGCTGCTCTTCGCCGATGAAGATCAGGCGGCAAAAGCCGATCGCGACCCAGTGGCCCCCGCCGAGCGTTCCGAGGAGGCGTTACAGAAGGTTCTCACGCACACTCTCCCCGACGGTACTCCGGCACACAGCTTCCGCACCCTGCTCGAGGATCTCTCGACCATCGTGCGCAACACCTGCCGCACCCCCGGACCTGTCGAGCGCTCCGGCACCTTCGACCTCATCACCACGCCCACCGCAAAACAGCGCCGCGCCCTGGAGTTGATCGACACGATCGTCGTGTAGACAGAAACCCTGCGCTCTCGCCGACCCTATGTCAGCGAAATCAAAGGGAAAAACTGTCCGGTGCGAGCACGAACTTCAGCTTAGACCCCTCGGTCTGACACGTTCCGGGTGGGCGATGCCGCGCCGTGCGCCCCGGCCGGATCGCTTCAGT
>JAJZZR010000278.1 GCA_021797465.1 Pseudomonadota bacterium
AAGTCAGGTTGGAAGTACCCTCCGGCGGGCATGAACAGGGAATGACAAATAAGAGCCATGAAATACCCGTTGCGCCACATCTCCATCCGCGTTCCCTGGCACGACACAGGCTGGGACGGCCGGGTCTGCGCCGCACCCCGGCTGAACGGGTCCTGCCTCAAGCTCAAGCGCATCGCGGAGGATCGCGACGACGCAGCCGAAGAAGCCGTTGCGGGCAAGCGCCTCGATGAGCTGCCCCAGGCGAAGTGGCCGGCGTGCGTCTCCGAGCGTATTGGGTTCATGGCGCCGTTCGAGTACGTGCGGATGGCCAACCATCCCTACAACCGTGGTCCCGAGACGAGCCACGGCCATTTCAATTCTACAGCGCTGCGTCACCCCCCGTACTCGGCCGCGGTGGTGCCGTTCGCGTGGCTGCTACGCGAAGCCATGGAGACCTTGGGCGAAGAGCACGGTCTGAATGTGCAGGTGGAGCGCGAGCCGGATCTCGGTTTTAAGACGCAGTGGGTGCAGGAGCACCTCAACCAGACCGCGCTGCTCGACTGCTTTGCCGGCCACCTCAAGCCCAAGCAGTCGCTCTGCTTATTCTACGCCAAGCAGGTGCCGTTCGTGGAGGACTCGGCCGGAGGCCGCATCCTGATCGGCGTCGGGCGCGTCCTGCACGTTGGCACGGCGCAGGAGTACGCTTATACGACGAAGGACCTCGGGGGGAAGCTGCGTTCGATGCTGTGGGAGCGAATGGTCCAGCACTCCATCCGCCCCGACTTCAAGGATGGCTTCCTACTGCCCTATCACGCCGCCATCGCCAGAGCGGCCGAGGACCCGGGGTTCGATCCCGCTGAGATCGCGGCCCTGTCGCCGACCGACCGACTGCTCGAGTTCTCTCACACCTCGCAACTAGTCAGCCACGACGGCGCGCTTGCATCGCTAATCGCGTGCGCCGAATCGCTGCGCAAGGCGACAGGGGTCCTACCGGGACCCTGGGAACAGTGTCTGCAGTGGATCGACGGGCGGCTTGACGAGCTATGGACGGCGCGGGGGCCCTGTCCTGGGCTGGGCGCCGCGCTGTCGGCATTCGGGCTGGAATCGGCGACCTTTGTTGCCCGCGCGTTGGCTGAGAAGGTGGGCGACAACGGGGATCCGTGGCCGCTGGTAGAGAAGATGTTCGCGGAGCCCGCGAAGGTTCTGCCGGCGATACTTGCGAAGAGCATCGGCAAAACGCTCGCTGCGAAGTGGTCGCGGCTACCCGACGAGCGGCGGGCGCTGCTCAAGCTCGTCAGCCGCTTCGAAGTGACGCGGGATCAGGCGACGACGCTCTACGTCCAGGAGGAACGCGCGCAGGCCGGCATCGACGCCAACGATAAAGCCATCCTCGCCAATCCCTATCTGCTTTATGAGCTTACGCGTCTCACGGGCGACCCTGTTAGCATCTGGACCGTCGACCGCGGAGTCTTCCCGGATGCCGTGATCCGCGACAAACATCCGCTGCCCGAACCGAGCGCGCTCGACGCCGGAACAGACGCGCGGCGCGTGCGCGCATTGTCGGTCAAGGTTCTCGAAGACGTGGCGTCCGCCGGGAGCACGCTGCTTCCCCAGACACAGGTTGTGCTCGGGATCCGGGGACTGGCGCTCCAGCCACCCTGCGAGGTGGACGTCGACCTCATGAACGTCGCCAAGGACGACTTCGGGGATGCACTCGCCGAGATTGACATGGTCAACGGGGCGCCAGCCATGCAGCTCGGACGGCTTCGGGAAATGGGCGCCGTAATTCGCTTGGCAGTCCAAAAGCGCATTGCCGGCAAGCGACTGGTCGTCGAGGCAGACTGGCGGAAGTTGCTCAATGAGCACCTTGCCGGGCAGTCGGCCGGGACGGCCGATGAACTCGAGGAGAGCGCCCGCGTGGAGAAGACCGCGGCGCTCAAGGAGCTGGCCGAGGCGCGGCTCTCGGTGTTGATCGGGCCGGCGGGCACGGGCAAGACCACGCTGCTCTCGGTGCTGTGCTCGCACCCCATGATCGCGACGGGCGGCATCTTGCTGCTCGCGCCCACCGGCAAGGCCCGGGTGCGCATGGAGCAGTCAACTAGGGGCCTCAAGCTCAAGGGCTATACCATCGCGCAGTTCCTGAGCCCGCACCGCTATGACGGCTCGACCGGGCGGTACCGCCTCTCGGAGCAACCCACTGAGGCCGGCGCACACACGGTCATCATCGATGAGGCCTCGATGCTCACTGAGGAGATGCTTGCCGCCCTGATCCAGGCGCTCAAGGGCGTGCATCGACTCCTTCTCATCGGAGATCCGCGACAGCTTCCGCCGATCGGCGCTGGACGGCCCTTCGTTGACATCGTGAAGCGGCTGGCGCCGGAGGGCGTGACCGAGCGTTTTCCGCGCGTTGGCGCGGGCTACGCCGAGCTAACGATCCGTCGCCGCCAGGCAGGCGAGGATCGCGAGGATCTGCAGCTTGCCGAATGGTTCAGCGGCTCGCCCATCGCACCGGGAGAGGACGACGTCTTCGACAGGGTGCTCCGAACCGGTCAGAGCCCGCATGTCCGATTCGTGCAGTGGGATACGGCGGACGAGGTGCGCGCCAAGATCATTCAAGTGCTCGTCGAGGAGCTGCGGCGACCCGATGGTAGCCGAGCGCTCAGCGGACCAGGCGACGTGGCGGGTTTCGACGCCACGCTCGGCGGCGAGCCGTGGAACGACATGCGGTTCTTCAACCCACGCAGGGGCGAAAAATCCGGAGCCGCAGAGACCGCCGAAGGCTGGCAGATCCTCTCACCGGTTCGTTCGGCAGCCTACGGCGTACCGGACCTGAATAGGCTCATCCACAAGCAGTTCCGGCAGCCGTTGATCGATGCTTGCCGCAAGGAAGGCTGGCAACGGAAATTCCCCAAGCCGATGGGCGGCGAGGCGATCGTCTACGGCGACAAGGTGATCAATCTCCTCAATACGAATCCAAAGCTGCCGTGGAACCGGCACCGGAAGGTCTACCCTGAGAAGGAAGA
>JAJZZR010000060.1 GCA_021797465.1 Pseudomonadota bacterium
AGAAGCCCTGCGCGGCGTAGCCGAGCGTCTCGACGGGCCGCGCCAGCTGGAGCATGTAGGTGTTGACGAGGACGAAGTCGCCGATGCTCATGCGGCCGGTGCGCACATCGACCGTGGCGCACCAGGTGGTTGCGGCGAGAAACGCCGCGAAGATGCTCGCCACGAGCAGGCCGTTGCCGGCAAAACGGCGATAGAAAGCGATCCACTCGCGCTCGCTGCGCGCCATGGCCTGTCCGACCCGGGCCTGCAGCGCCGATTCCGCGGCGAAGTACTTCACGGTCTCATAGTTGAGCAGGCCGTCGGTGAGCGCAGCGCCGGCTTGCACGCGGGCATCCGCCGCCGCGCGCGCGGTCTCGGCAAGAGTCAGCGCCGAATAGCCGAAGACCGCGGCATAACACAACAGCGCGGCGCAGAAGAGGCCGAGGAACAGCGGGGGCGCGAGGCGCCACAGGACCACGATGACCGTCGCCAGCTCCACGGTGACCGGCAGGAGCGTGAACACCAGGTGGTGCAGGATCGTCTGCAAGCCTTCCAGGCCGTTGGCGAGCGTCTCGGAGACGGCGCCGGTCTGGCGCTCCAGATGGAAGCGCAGCGGCAGGTGCAGCAGATGGGCGAACAGCCGCTCGCTCAGGGTGCGAAACAGCCGCCGCTCGATGCGCCCGTACACCATGCCCCGCAACTCGCCGGCCGCCCGGGCGAGCCACTGGCTGAGCGCGTACAGCGCGACCAGCAGGACCGCCGCGCTGCGCGGCGCTGCCGTGAAGCCGTCGATGATCCGCTTCAGGGCGATGGGACCGAGGGCCGTCAGCACGGCGGCGCAGATCACCAGCCCCAGGACGAGGGCGAGTCGGCGGCGCACGAATGGTGTGGCTTCCCGATAGAGGATCTCGAGCACCTGCGCAACGCTCGTGCCGCGCGCCGACATCTACGGCGCCCCGTATGGGACGCTCGGCTGTGTCGCCCGCAGTGCAGGCTCGGACGCCGACGCGGGCAGATCCGGGAACAAGTCCGGTGTGGCGAGGGCGAAGTACTGTGGATGCGTGCGCCGATGCCGGTGGATCAGGTAGCGCAGGTCCGAACTCGTGACGCCGAACCATCCGCCCACCGTCCCAATCCGCGCCGCCCCGGTCCGCATCGCATACCAGGCGACGAGCGCCCGGGCGAGTGCGCCCCGATGGGTCGAGGCGCAGGCGACGCCGGGCTGGGTATGCAGCACCGTGCCCGTCACCTCCCGCAGGAGGTCTTCGGGGGAGGGCGCCGGGACCGGCGTGCTGCACCGCTCGCGCACGGCCTGCCGGTAGCCTGGCTCCCCGATGACCGGTCGCGCGAGCAGGTCCGCGATAGCCGGACTGTCGCAGCGCGCCATGAATTCGAAGTAGGCGCCGGGACCGACATAACCCAGAGGCTCCAGCGCTGCGCGCAGGGCGCTCACGCGAAAGCGCGCCGGTCGCGCTCTTCGGCCGCAGTAGATCAGGCTGGAACTGAACGGATGGTTGACGGCGCGTAGGCGCGCGGCCGGCATCTCGCGGCGCTGCACGTAGCGCACCGCGTAGGGCAGTTTCGCGGGCTGGACGAGCTGCGCCTTGTACCGGCGGGGAAAGAGCTTCGCGCCCCTGGGCGTCGCGCGTTCCTCGGCAAGGTGCCGTGCATAGCGCGAGAGCAGGTCGTGCATCAGCCAGGACAGCGGCGCACCGCCGCTTTGCAGGACGATCAGCGCGACGTTCGGCTCCGTGACGTAGGCGTGAACCCAGGCGTCGTATTGCTCGCACGCCTCCCACAGCAAGCGCTCGAAGACTTCCACGTGCGGCGCGTGGGCGCGCGGGTTGTCCGGGAAGCGCGTGAACAGGTCCGGATCGTAAAACACGTGAGCGCCGGGCGGGCCGCCGGCGCTCACCAGGTGCAGGGCGCCCGGGAACTCGCAGCGCGGGGGTCTTGCCATGACGGGCTCTCCAACGCCTTCGATCGCCTCACGGCGCGCTCGGCGCCCGCTCGCCGCAGTCGCGGCGAGTCAGGACCGCGATCACGGCTTGGGTGAGGACCTGCTCGAGGCGGGCGTCGATCCGCGCGTTGGGGATTCTGAGCACCACGTCCCGGCGCTGGCGCTCGAAGCGCAACAGCGGCTCGCCGCCGGGGCCCTTGACCACCCGACTCGTGCTCCGCCGGCCGATGCGGCCGGCGGAGCCCCGCTCGGCGAGCAGCAGCTCGTAGACCGACACCGCCGGCGGGCGCGGCAGGCGCTTCTGGAGGGTCCGGGCCCGCTCGGCGAGCACGCGGCGGCGATCGTCACTCCAGGCCTTGTGCAGCTCGACGGCCCAGGATTCCAGGATGTCGTGTGGAGAGGCGAATGCGCCGAGGATCGCCGCCGGAAGCTCGGCGAACTTCAGCAGCCGGGTTACTTGCGTGGGTGTGATCCCCAGCTCACGCGCCATCTCCTCCTGCGAGCCGAACAGATTCCGGCGCAGCAGCTTCGCGAGCCACAGACCCCGCTCGTATGCGCTCGCCTGCTTGCGCAGGGTGTTCTCGGCTTGGACGGCCGCGGCCGCCTGCCGGTCGGTGAGCTCGCGCAGCTCGACACGCAGCGGTATCTTCAGCTGCCGCGCGATGAACAGCCGGCGCGTGCCGCAGATGATCTCGATATCGAAGTCCGGATCGCCGGCGAGCGTTCGACCGATCACCGGAACCAGCTGCCCGTCGTGCGCCATGCTGTCGAGCTCGGCGCGGCACGACGCCTCGGTCACGTCATCTTCGATCCGCTCGTTGAGCGACCAGATGCGACACCGGAACGGATCGGCGTTCACGAGCGGCCCGAGGTCGCGGACGGGGCGCCCGCTCACGGCGCATCTCCGTCCTGTGCGGACTCGCGGGCGTAGAACTCGCGCAGCTCGCGCTCGGTGCTCGCGGGTATGGCATCGACGGCGGGCAGACTATGCGAAGCGGTCTCGAACAGGACCGCCGGATCCTGTCCTTCGTACCCGCCCAGGTTGGGACGGTGGATGC
>JAJZZR010000264.1 GCA_021797465.1 Pseudomonadota bacterium
TCCGATCTCGCGAAGCACTGTTTTTTCGGTATTTTGTGGCTAGTGAAGAGCAAGCGGTTGATTTGATGGGGAGTGTGAAAACAGGATGATTTCACATTCGTAATGCGCGGGTCGTAGGTTCGAATCCTATTCCCGGCACCAATACCCTGTCCCGACCGCTTCCCCTTTGTGCAGTACACTACCAGAATCAAGCACTTAACGAACACTTGAAGAAAACAGGACCCCGTCGGACCTTGCGAGAGCGTACTGACTGGGGGTACACCTGGGGGTAGTTAGGGCATCCGCCCGAGCTGGGGGTATCGACCCGTGCAGACTACCGAGAAGCTGACCGAGCGGGCCATTAAGGCCCTGAAACCACAGGGAAAGCCGTACAAGGCCGCCGATGGCGCGGGCCTGCACATCTACATCACCCCGGCGGATACCCGGCCCGTCGTGCTCGCCATCGAGGCCGAAGGGCATCACGAGTTCGCCCGCCGCGCACTGGCGCAGATTGGCCGACTCCTGCGTCATGCCGTAGCGCTCGGGCACGCTGAACGCGACGTGGACGCAGACCTCGGCGACGTGCTGGCACCTGTGCAGTCCGAGAAGTACGCGGCGCTCACCAAACCGGCGGAGATCGGCGAGCTGATGCGGGCAATTCATTCCTACACCGGCGACCCGACACCTGCTACTGCCTGCGCATCCTGCCGCTGGTATTCACGCGCCCCGGCGAGCTGCGCAATGCCCGCTGGCACGAGTTCGACCTCGATGTACCGGAGCCGCTGTGGCGCATACCCGGCGAACGCATGAAGATGCGACGCAAGAATCCCGGCGAGCATCTAGTGCCGCTCTCGACCCAAGCGGCGGCACTGCTCACCGAGTTGCGCACAATCACCGGGCGCGACCCGCACGGGCTGGTGTTTCCGGGGCTGGTGCCGGGCGAGCCGATCAGCGAAAACACCCTGAACCAAGCGCTGCGGCGCATGGGATACGGCCCCGACAAGATCGTCAGTCACGGATTCCGCGCGATGGCGAGCACGGCGCTCAATGGACAAGGTCATGCACCGGACCTGATCGAGCTGCAATTGGCGCACCGCGACTAAAGCGTGCGCGCGATCTACAACCGCTCGACCCGCCTGCCGGAGCGGCGGCAGATGATGCAGAGCTGGTCCGACTATCTGGACGCATTGCGCACCAGCGCAAACGTGGTGCCGTTCCGTCGCTCCGGCGGCACTGCCTGAATCATCTAAGTGCGTACCATTGCGTCGCGTAGCGTTACGCGATACGCTAGGCCATGATCAAGAGCTTCCGGCATGACGGCCTTGAGCGATTCTTCGAGACCGGCTCGAAAGCCGGCATCCGGCCCGAGCACGCCAAGCGGCTGACGGTGCAACTTGGTCGCCTGGATGGAGCGACCTGCCCGGACGACATGAACATGCCCGGCTGGCACTTCCACGGCCTGCACGGAGACCTTGCCGGGCACTACGCGGTTTCGGTGAGCGGCAATTGGCGGCTCACATTCAAGTTCGAGGGCAAGGATGCCGTGCTGGTCGATTATCAGGACTATCACTGACGGAGACACCTATGACTCGCATGTACAACCCCCCGCATCCCGGCGCGGTCCTGGCCGACACCGTGCTGCGCAGGGATGGCGGTATCACCGTGACCGAGTTCGCCAAGCGGCTGCGCGTGTCTCGCGTGGCGCTCTCCCGCGTAGTCAATGGACGCGCTGCGGTGAGCGCGGAGCTTGCAATCCGGCTTGCTGCCGCACTCGGCGGCTCTGCGGAATCGTGGCTCAACATGCAGACCGCCTACGACCTTTGGCACGCCGAAAAGAAGCGCCGCCCGAAGATCGCGCCGATCCGCGAGGCAACGGCCTGAACTGAAACCGAACCCCGCCGCGCCTACCCCTGGAGTAGTTGCCCACGGCGATGACGCCGCCGTTCAGCAGCAGCAGCATTAGCACCATCATCGCCCATCACCACCACTGCCGGCACCACGACCATGGCGCCGATGTACGTATCCACGGCGCTGATCCGCCCATCAGCCCGCCTTTATAAAAAAGCCGCGAACCTGTGCACTTGAGAGTACCGCCTTCTCTGAGGGTTTCACCGCCGTCCCGGTGGTGCGATCCGGGCGTCGAAGGAGTGGTGCGGGGGCTCTGATACTGGGTTTTCGGCTATCCGGCGAGGCGCAGGGGCTGGGAGAGCTCGGGATCGATGCGGCTGCGCAGGAATTTCTGCAACTGCGAGCTGTTGGCGGAATCGGCGAGATATTCCGGTAGTGCATTGCGCAGCGCGGCGGCGGAGACGAGTTCAGAGGGGCATAGTCCGTCTCGGATGGTGCGTAGCCACGAGCCGAAGGACGCCCAGACCTCGCGTGGATGTTTGATCGCGAGGTACTGTAGCAACCCTTGAGCGATCAATCCAACTTGGATGTGACGGTGATAGGCGGCGATCTTGCGGCGGACGGCGTTGCGATAACGTTCGGGCTTTCGGTGCAGGTACTGGGTACCGCTTGAGCGCGAGAGACACTTCATGCCCTGCATCCAGAAGTGGTATTGATAGGCGCCGATGACCCGCAGGGCCTGTTTGAAGGAGAGCTCGATCTTGAAGCGCAGGCCGTAGCCGGCGATGACCTCGAGGGCTGGCAGGGAGAGGTTGGTCGAGAGGAAGATGCAGCGGCCGCGGGTAGGATGGATGACCAGCACGAATCGCACCAGGCGACGCAGCGGTCGCCACAGCAAGTCACGAGAGAGGAATCGGATCGTGACCGCGCGCTCCCCGTAGACCGGACTGTCCGCCTCCTGCCAACGTTCGCCGGGGGAGTCGAACAGCTCCCGCAGCCGGACCTTGGGACCATAGCGCCGTGGCCGGCCGCGCTTGCGCGGCCCCGCCGGGGGAACGGCGGGCTCGTAGCCGACGGCATTGCGCCGGACTCGTGAGATGAGCACCGCGCCGCGCTCGAGCGCCCAGAGGGCGACGGCGGCGCAGGCGTAGTACGCGTCGGC
>JAJZZR010000098.1 GCA_021797465.1 Pseudomonadota bacterium
GATCAGCACGAACCCGGTGACCAGCAGCGCCGCGGCGTAGGCGAGCGCGTTGGCCGAGGCGAACGGCTCGTTGATGAAGGTCCAGATCGCGTACGTGAGGTAGGCGATCGGCGAGTGGGTCAGATGCCCGTCCCACATGAAGTTCGACCAGCCCGCGGTATACAGCAGCGGGGCGGTCTCGCCCACCGACACCGCGAGCGCGAGCAGTACACCGGTGAGAATGGAGGGCAGGGCCGCCGGCACGCACACCCCGAAGATGACCCGCCGCTCGTTGGCGCCGAGGGAGTAGGCCGCGTCGCGCAGATCGTTGGAGACCTGCCGCAGGGCCAGCTCCGTGGTCCGGCAGATATAGGGCAGGCTGATGATGGCGAGGGAGATCGCGCCGGCGGCCAGCGAGAAGTTCCAGCCCAGCCATTGCACCAGCGCGACGTAGCCGAAGTAGCCGATGACGATCGAGGGCACGCCCACCAGCACATCGGCGAGGAAGCGGATGATCACGGCCCAGGCGCTGAAGCGGTATTCGGCCGAATAGATTCCGGCGGCCACGCCAAACGGCACCGCCAGCAACAGCGCGAAGCCCGAGAGCACCAGCGTGCCTTCGATGGCGTTGAGCAGTCCGCCGCCGCTGCCCTGCGTGATGCTCGTGAGCACCTTGAAGTTCAGCGCCCCGACGCCGCGCACGAACACGACCGACAGAATCCACACCATCAGCGCCGCCAGCACCGCCAGGCACAGACCGCTCAGCGCCCAGCCGGAGACGCTCACGATGCGGCGCGAGAGGCGGATTTGCCGTGGGACCGCCGCGATGGCGCTCATGCGACTACACCATCACCGAGCGCTGGTTGCTGTTCCACACCAGCAGCAGCAGCCGGGCGAGCGCGTTGACGATGATGGAGATGATCGCCAGGACGAAGGCGATCTCCGCCAGCGAGCGCACCGCGAGTCCGGTCGGATCCTGCAGCGCGCTGTCGAGTTGCGAGACGATGAACGCCGCCATCGTCGAGATCGGATCGTAGATGCGGTGCGGCAGGATGTTCAGCGCGTTGCCGCTGACCATCAGCACCGCCATGGTTTCCCCGAGCGCCCGGCCGAGCGCGAGGAAGGTGGCTCCGATCAGCGTCTTGCGCGTACCCGGCAGCATCACTTTCCACAGCGCCTCGAAGCGCGTCGCGCCGAGTCCGAGCGCCGCCTCGCGCAGCGAGCTCGGCTGGCTGACCAGGGCATCGCGCAGCGTGGCGGCGATGATCGGCACGATCATCAGGGAGAGCACGACGCCGGCGGTGAGCAGGCCGTAGCCGCTGCCGCTCGGCTCGCCGAAGAGGGGAATGACTCGGCCCACGCTGTGGGCCAGCACCGGGTACAGGTGCTGCCCCAGGAAAGGGATCACCACCACGTAGCCCCACAGCCCGAACACCACGCTCGGGATGGCCATCAGCAGCTCGACGAAGAACGATATCCAGGTGCGCAGCGCATCGGGCACCACTTCCGCGAGGAAGATGGCCGCGCCCACGCCGAGCGGCAGGGCGATCAGCAGCGCGATCGCGGTCGAGAGCAGCGTGCCGACGATCAGGAAGAGTATGCCGTAGGTCGCGCCGCGCGGGACCTCGGTGCCGTGCACCATGACCGGATTGGCGTAGAGATTGCCTAGCCTCCAGGTGTCGCGTGCGACGAACCCGAAGCCATTGAAATGCATGGCGGGCCAGGAATAGATGGCCAGGAACGCCACGATGGCAATGAGTGCGAGGGGCAGGATACCCGCGATGATGGCGAGCCAGACTCTGAACTTCATGGCGGGCAAGGATGGCCGCTCGGCTGCCTCGATGCAACGGATTCGTGGGAAAACGAAGCCGGCATCGCACCTCATCCTTGAGGTGGATACCGGCTTCGAGGGGGGCCGTTGCTTCAGTGGATCTTGGCGATCTGCGCCTGGCTGAGCCGCACGATCGCCGGCGGCAGAGACACGAAGCCGACTTGCTGCATGAAGTGCGGCGAGTTCCCGCCGTTCGGGCTCAATGCCCACGAGAAGAACTGCTTCAAGGCCTGCGCGGCGGCCGGGTTCGGCTGCCCGGCATTCACGATGGCGTACTCGTAATTGATGATCGGATACGAATCGGCGCCCGGGGCGAAGATCAGGCTGGTGCGTTCATCGGCCGGCGTGTGGGCCGCGGTGGCATTGACGGCGGCCTGGATCGTCCGCGGGGTCGGCATGACGAAGTGGCCGCTGCGGTTCTCGAGCAGCGCCTCGCCGAGCCCGGCCGCTTGCGTGTACTTCTGGTAGCTGATGCCGATGTAGGCGATGGAATACGGCGTGCCCTTGCAGGCGTCGACCATGCCCGGGTTGCCTTCCGCGCCCACGCCGCCTTCGACCGGCGGCCAGCTGATCGTGGTGCCGTAGCCCACGGAGTTGTTCCACGACGGCGTGCTGAAGGACAGGTACTGGGAGAAGATGAAGGTGTCCCCGCTGCCGTCCGTGCGGTGGATCAGCACGATCCGCGCATGCGGCAGGCGCACGCCGGGGTTGAGCCGCTGGATCGCCGGATCGTTCCAATAACGGATCGTCCCGGTGTACATGGCCGCGAGCACCGGGCCGCTGAAGCGCAGGTGAACGCCGTTCAGGCCCGGGATGTTGTAATTCACTAATTGCGAGGAGATCGCGAGCGGGATGTTCAAGATGCCCGGATGCTGGCGCACCATGAAATCGCTCATATAGGCGTCGGAGGCGCCGATCTGCGCAATGCCGGTAGCCGCCTCGGAGATGCCCGTGCCGCTGCCGGTGGATTCCGTGGTGATCTGCACACCCGGATGGGTCTTGCTGTAGACCGGAACCCAGAGGTTGAACAGCGGATACAGCAGCGAGGAGCCGGTTTCGAGCAGCCGTTCCTCGGCCATGGCGGCGTGGCCGGCCGTCATCGTGCCCAGGGCCAAGACGGCTGCGAGGACCAGGGAAGCGCTCCGGCGGTGAGCGGCAGTT
>JAJZZR010000343.1 GCA_021797465.1 Pseudomonadota bacterium
CGAGCTCGGCCGGTCTCCACCCCATAGCCTTGCGAAGTTCGGCAATGCGCTGACCCTTACTCTTCCCGTCCCCGGTTCTGGCCTTCGCAGGGGTCTCTCTTTGGGGGGGGTCCTGCCGTTTCTCCGATCGTGCCCCTCGGAGCCTCATTTTGCGACCTTTGATGACGCTTGGAGCGCTCGATACGTCAGCTTCACCACCGTCTTCAGCAGAACGTGGAGTGGACGACACTCTGTAGGGAGCCGCTCCCGACGAAGTGTTATGGTCAGTGTCCATCCAACCGCGATCGAGTCCGCAGTTTCTTTCGATGTAGCGGGCCATGTCATCTGACATTCCGCGGGGTTTGCCGCGATGCGATTTGGCCGCCGTCGCCCACTGGCTGATCTGCGCCGGGTCTTTCCCGATCCTTTTCGCAAACTCGGCTTGGCCGCCGTATTGCTCGACGAGCTTCTTGACATTCGCGCGGCGGTTTTCTTTGGCTGTCATCATACAGTTCACGTCCGATTGCGGGAATCGAAAATGCGCGGGCCGGGGACTGCATGAGTTCCCTGCGGCCATCCTGTCACCCAGGATGCGACAAAATATCCCGATGCACTCATTCAGTTTAACTCCCCGCGCTCGGCCGGCGAACGGATAAATCCGATGTTTATTCGGAAATCCACTTCGGTCGGAGCATGCGGACTCAGGACGGGCAAAACCGGCGCCGATTCGGAAACCTCCGGTCCACCGCCAGATCAGACCGGACAAAACAACTGTCGCTCGAGGTCGGACGGGTCAGCGGGGTCAACACCAGAGGGCGCCGGCCATGCGTACACGCGCGGAACTTCGTCCCATGTGCGCCCGTCGAGCGTTCGTCCGGCGACGCGCTTGCCCACCTTCGAACTCAGCATCCCGCTGAACGCATCCCCACTCCACCAGTGGTCCTGCGCGCCGCGGTGCACGTCCTCGGTACCGTCCTGATGCCGGCAGAACCCGCCCTGGATCGTCCCGTCGACCTCCTTCGAGAAGACCTCGCCGCCGAGCCACTCTCCCCATTGCTTGAAGAGATAGGGCACGCCGGCCTCAACACACTGGTCGCGCAACGTGCGCGCCCAGGCAGGATCCATCGGCCGCGCGTGCGGCCCGCTCTCGCCCCCACAGATCACCCAGTCGAGCCCGCGCAGCCCGTCCAGGTGATCGGTATGGCCGCTTGGATCGAGCGCGGTCGGACGCCCCTCGCGCACCCATCTTGGGAGCCACCGCAAAGAGACTGGCCCGAGCAATGGCTCGAAGGATGCGAAGTGGATGACCGCGGGCACCGCGAGCAGCTTCCACAGATCGCGCTCGACCTCGGCCTGATTGCAGAACGTCGCTCCCAGCCACACGTTCGGCCGCGGCGCCTCGAGCCAGGCCGCCGGCAGCATGCGCGCCGCATTCCCGATGCGCTTGGTCAGCAAAAGCCACTCGAGCGCCGGGGTCGTCTCGATCAGACCCCAGAGCACCTCGCGCGCGCCCGCCGGCGCATCGGTATCGAACACGTCGGCCATCGAGGCACAAAAGACACGTTCACGGCGGCCGGTGTGCAGCGCACGCGCATTCCAACGCAGCGGCGCCAGCCAATGCTTCTCGCCGAACTCGCGCCGCTCGCCCGCCCACAGCGCCGTGAAGCCGAGCCGATGGGCGTGCGTGGCCGCATAGCAATAATCGCAGGCAGGAGAGATCCTCGAGCACCCCCACCAGGGGTTGAATGTGTGTTCGCACCACTCGATTTTGCTGTGCTCGCCCATCACATCACTCGCGTGCGTTCAGTTCGCCTCAAGGTGTTCTCCGATGTCCTTCGCGCGCGCCCCAGAAACTCAATAGCGAAGGTAGAAAATACATCACCGGCGCCCAAAGCAAGAACACGAGCACCGTCACGGAGGTCCACAGCGGGAAGACCGGTCGGCGTGCAAGCGTGGCGAGCGGTTCGTCGAAGAAACCGAGCCACACGACAGGCGAAAAGCTCACAGTCACGTTGACGAGGAAACCCCACCTCGAGCGCGGGAAGACGCGGGCTACAGCAACCACACCCGCGATGAACACTCCTGCGGCGGCGAGCAAGTACCCCCCGTACCCAGCCCTCACCGCCTGGATAAATTCCCCGCCCCAGTAATAGCTCGTCGGCACCGCTCCAGCGGGCAATACCCCCCGCAGGACGGACGCCACGACCGGCGTGACGAGCGCGCCAAAACTCACGCTCAGCCCCATCCGCGCGCGCGAGCGGGCTTGAAATCTGGGATGAATTTGATTGCTCATCGAAAATCCTCCAACCCAAAGGGGCACTGGGCTCTGTCTCACGACGCTTCGCCGCCTCTCGTGCGCACAGCACTCGTTCCTCCGCAGCCGCGCGCTCTGCATCCGGGCGATGGTCAGCTCACGCAAACCCGCGTGCCGCCCAGGCCAGAAGCTTCTACCCCACCCCCACCCACCATCTTCCCGTCCTCGACATCTTGAGAAAATCTCTCACTTGATACGCCGATCAGACTATTCGGCGTCATCGTTCAGGCCAACGATCCGCGCGCGTCGCGGCAAAAAATTCTCGATGTGTCAGGTTCAGTCTAACCCGTACATCTATCCCAGGCGAGCGGATAAATCCGACGGTTTGAACGGAAATTGGGCTCTGAGCGCCACTTCGCTGCAGGGCTAACCGCAGCTAGGAAGCGCATCCGCGCGCATGCCAGATCAGGGTGCCGTCGGGCTCGAGCCGCCGGCCCCATGTGATCACGTAGCTCGGCCGCACGCCAAGCGCCCGCGCAGTGAGAACCGTCAGCCTCCCGCCCTCGATTCGAGTGATCACCGACGCGCAGCCACTCACCTGTGCCAGAAAGAACGCCACGAGTGTGATCGCGCCTACCGCGGCGCGAGGGCCCCGTGCCATGCCGTTCCCCTTCGAAGCAGACTGCTTGATCATCGATTCTGTCCTCCCCTGGCACGCTCGAGCTCACCGCCCGCGCGTGCCCGTCCTCTTCAGGCTGCTCTTCACCGAAACGACAGCACCCGTGTGCGCCACAGCGCCCGCATGAGCGCCAGCATGTGCTCTCGCCGCGGGCGCGTGCACCGCCGCGCTCTGGGCTGTCATCTGCGCGAGCGCGTGCATCGCGTGGTTCACCGCGAGACCGACGATCAGACTCGACGTGGCGATGATCAAATACACCGGTTTGCGCTGCATAAGACCCAAGGCGAGCAACCCAAAGAAGAGCGCGAAACCCGCCACTAAACCGATGAGAAGCCACACCGTCACAGCGGAGCTCCCGCTATGCCTGCGCTCACCCGCTCGAGCTCGATCTTCGAAGCGAACGAACCACTGGGATCGAGCCGGTAGGCCATCGCAAGCGCCACACGGGATTGCTTGGGCAACCCGTAGGCGAGCCGCACCTGCGCGAGCGTGAACCACATCCGCGCGCTCTGCGGGCAGCGCATCACCAGGGCGCGTGCCGCGTGCAGCGCATCAGCCTTCGGCACGTGCAGCTGGCGCATCCGTGCCACCACAACCTGATTCGTCAGCACCGCCGGCGGGCAGATCACACTCACCCGGGGCACCGCCGCCACCGCCTCGCTCGTCCTCACGGGCATCCGATCGCGGTGATAGATCTGCAGATACCCGAGTGTCGCAAACGCGACGAACAAGAGCGGCAGCGTGATGTGTATATCGCTCTCGCCGCGGATCAGCGTGAAGACGATCAGCCCGATAACCAGGAGAAACAGCACACCAGAGATATCCATCACACTCATCACAAGTCCCCTTTCGTGACACGGCCTAAAACCTTGGGCGACCCGCCTAACGCGCCGCCGGTGCGATTCACACTCACCTGCGCCAGAAAGAACGCCACGAGTGCGATCGCATACGCCGGGCGCGGCGGCCCCGACCGTTTACGGGGAAACCGGGACATCTGACATGCCTTTCCTTTCATCTGGGCCGGCGGTGGGCGTACCGGCTCGAAGCGCCAACCGCCCGAGCGCGGCGGTGATATCGGCAAGCGACCCCTTGCCGAGGCTCTGCATGTTGAGCAATTGCGACTCGGTGCATTGCACCAGGTCTTTGAGTTTGTGGATGTTGTGGGCTCTCAGGCAATGGAGGCTGCGCGTACTGATCTCAAGCCCCTCGATGGAGCGATCGAGGATGTCCGCCCACGGCGATCCCAGCGCACTCTCCTGCGGCCCCATCGCAGCAGTGACGCGCGCAGGCCCTGGTAGGGCGGCGGGCGGACTCGCCCCATTCGACAACTCGGGAGAGCCTGTTCCATCCTGGAGCTCAGGCACCATACCGGGGTGGATCAGCGCCTGCGCGATCCCCCCCTCGATGCAGACCGGAGCGCCCAACACCTTGTACCCGCGGCGGATCCACGCGCTCACCTGCGCCCCGAGCTCCCCTGGTGGCGCGCTCACGCAAAGATAGGGTGGGCTTTGTTCTTCGCGCCGCTTTTGCTCCTCGAGCGCCAGGCGCAGGCGCTCGGCTGCCGCAGTCCGCTCGGCAGTCAACTGGGCCTCACGGCGCGCCGAGTTCTCCTGGATAACCCCGCGCAACCCCTCGAGGCGCGCCAGGGTCCGCTTGGTTGCCGCGGCCAGACACTTGGGGCAGACCCCACGCGAAATGCGCGTAATCCACTGTCTTGCGTACGCCGAAGCCACTGAATACTCGCTCTGCCGCTGAACGTATCTCCAAAACACCTCTTCATTCGGCATATGCGTAATCGATTCGCACGGCCGAAGTTCATTGGGCACATTCTCCGGCGCGAGCGCATCGCGCAGCTCCGCCCAGCGCGGCCGGATCGTGACGCGCCGCACATGGCAGACCCCGCAAGTGGTCTCGAGCGCGATCTCGAATCTCCGCTCGAGCACATCGTCGATCGAGATCGACTCGGGAGTGTCCAATGCGTTTGCGCGCACGAAACGCGCGACCAGCGCCGTTGTGCGCCCGGGGGAGGATTTCGTCTTGATTGCCGATCGCCAGCCCTCGCGAACGGCCAGAACCAGCCCCTCGGGGCCAGTGCCCTTATCGATCGCGCGCGCCTTTACGCGCACGCGAGCGCCGCCCCATGCCGCCGTCTCGTATCCCGGCCTCCGGCGCGACCGGCCCGTCCTGACACTCATAAGGAACCTCCATCCGCGACACCCTCATCCGCCCCGGGCTGATTAACCCCGCCCTGTTCGCTCAACCACTCCGCGAGCTTGCTGTACCGCTCATCGAGGCTGTCGTCCTTCACCGCCTGGCCCACCGCGCGCGCATCGCCCACCAGCAGCATGAGCTTCCGCGCCCGGGTGATGCCGGTATAAATCAGGTTGCGCTTGAGCATGACGAAGTGCTCGCGCGCGATGGCCATCAGCACCACTGGAAACTCAGACCCCTGGCTCTTGTGGATGGTGAGCGCATAGGCGAGCCGGATCTCCTTCAGATCCTCTCTGGAGTATCCGATCAGCTTCTCATCGTCGTAGAGCACGTAGCAGCTGCCGTCCCGCGGATCGACCTCCTGCACGAACCCGATCTCACCGTTGAACACTTCCTTCTGGTAGTTGTTCCTGATCTGGATGACCTTGTCGCCCTTCGCGAGCACCCCGCCCTGGAATGGAATGGAGAGCCGCCGTCCGGAGTTCAAGAGCCGCTGCAGCTCGACATTCAGCCGATCGGTCCCGAGCGTGCCCTTCCTCATCGGCAAAAGCACCTGGCAGTCCCTGACCGGGTCGAATCCGCGATCGCGCATCGAGCCGACGATGGCGAGCAGCTGCTCGCGCGCACGCTCGGCGTCCTTCTCGACCAGGAACCCGAAGTCGCCGCCGGCGGCAAGGCCCTCCATGCCGGTGTGCGGCATCGTGCCGTGATTGACCCGGTGCGCATTGACGATGATCTGGCTCTCGGCCGCCTGCCGGAACACCACTTCGAGCTTCACCACCGGCAGCGCCCCGCTCTGGATCAGATCCGAGAGCACCCGACCTGGGCCCACAGAAGGCAGCTGGTCTCGATCGCCGACCAGGATCAGCCGCGCGCCGCAGGGAATCGCTGTGAGAAGCGCACGCATCAGCGGCACATCCACCATCGACACCTCATCCACGATCAATACGTCCGCCTCGATCTTGTTGTCACCATCGCGCTTCGGCCCGCCAGGGCCCCATTCGAGCGCCCGGTGAATAGTCACCGCATGACACCCGATCGCCTCACTCGCACGCTTGGCGGCCTTGCCCGTCGGCGCGCACACCAGCACCGAACAGCGCCGCCCGTTCATGCCGGCACCGCCCTGCTCGAACACCCGCACGCGCTGAAACGCACGCACGATCGACTTGGTGATCGTCGTCTTGCCAGTACCCGGCCCACCGGTCAAAACCATCACATTGCTCTCGAGCGCAAGGGACACAGCCTCGAGCTGGCGCGGGTCGAGCGTGATGCCGAGCTCGCCCTCGGCCAGGGATACCGCCGCAGACACGTCATCGACCCGTACGTAGGAGGGAGTATCGCGAAGATCGATCAGCGCCGCGGCTACCTCGCGCTCAGCCTCGTACAGCCACCGGGGGAATAAGCACACCTCGCCCGCCGACCAATCGACCACGACCTTCCCGACCTGCGCCAGCCGCTTGATTGAGTCGCGGATCCGTTCGGCCACCCCCGGCCCATCCTTCAGCCCGAGCAGCTTCAGCGCCTGGCGCGCACACGCCTCGGCCCCCACCGCGCACGAACCCGCATCGGCTGCCTGCTGAATGCAGTAGAGCACCGCGGCATCTACACGCTCATCGCTCTCGGCCTCAATCCCGAGCTTGCGCGCCATCACGTCGACCTTCAGAAACCCGAGCCCGGATACATCATCCGCCAGCCGGTAGGGATTCAGTTCAATCGCCGCGCGCGCCTTCTCGCCATAGAGCTGCCGTACCGCACCGGCCTGCTTCACCGAAAGCCCAATCCCGCAGAGCCACGCGAGATCCTTCGCCTCGGCGGCCTTCTCATTCCACGACTTCACAATCGCCGCTACGCGCTTCTTCCCGACCCCCTCCACCTCGCGCAGGCGATCAGGAGTCTTCTCGATGACCTCGGGCAGCTCGGCGCCGAATCGCTCAACCAGCGCGGCCGCCAGCCCGGGACCTACAGACTCGAGCGAACTCGCCATGTACTTCGCCAGCCCCTCACTGTCCTGAGGCGTCTCGCGCGTGATCGAGCTCGCCTTGAACTGCCGACCGAACTTCTCGCTGGTCACCCACTCGCCGCGGGCAGTCAGACGCTCACCAGGGGTAATCTGCATCGAGTATCCCACCACCGTCGTGAGCCCAGAACTACCTTTCACAGATACACGCGAAACGAAGTAGCCGTTCGCCGGATTGTGGAATACGACCTTCTCGATCGTGCCGATGACCTCGGCGCCAGACCCGCCGCCAGCCGCGCTCACCGGTGCACCCGCAGGGCCACTCTCCACAGTAGGAGAGCCGATCCGGGCATCACCTTGCTCGTTCATAGCGACCGCCTCCGCGGAGAAAAGACCGTGGGGGGGAATGGCATGGGAGGACACCTCGCTGGCGTGCACGCTAGGCGCGACAAGACGCATGTGCCGCTCGGACCGGAACGTAGCCGACCAGAGAGAGCCGATCCCGACTCGAAGACTGTGACGTATCGCACGAGCGCCTCTGCCTATTTATCCGCCTGAGCACCTATAGGGATAAAACGTCCCGGTTATCCGAGACTACCACGGCATCTCGCCAAGGCGCTCAGCAGAAATCCGACGATTCGTCGGATTTGAAAGACCATCGCACCGCAGGTCCATAGGGGAATTCGTCGAATGGGGGGGGCGGGCTATTGGGTCAGTCCTACGAAGACCAATTGGGATGCTTGCACGAGGCCAGACCATTGCACCGCAGGTCAATTTGAGAGTTTGTCTCTGGCGGGGATCGAGCCATTGGCGAGTACTACGAAGACTGATCAGGATGCTTGGACAAGGCCATCCATATTCAAAGCACGCGGGCGCTCAGGCATGAGGAGGGGTATACGCGAGCTGTCGAAGTGGGCTCGGGATACTTGGGTACAACCGGCCGCATCGTATCGAAGCAAGGGTGTCCAGGATGGACGGAACCGGCGTCAGCACCGCCTTCACCAGCCAGGATAAAGCACAGATATTGGTCGCGGTGGGCAGGGGATAGAGGCCAAATATCAAGCAGGGAGGCACAGATCGGACAGCCGCGCCAGAGGCGAAAAATTGGATAAAACCGGGACTTGTGTGCAGGACATTCTGTCGGAGAGAAACGGGGTTATTCCGCTGCAAATTCTGGTCGGCTTTCGACAAGCGTGAGTTCATGCCAATAGCGGCTAACTGCTTGATTATGCGACGTAAATAGATTTTCGGAGATGTCTTGCTATAGGTATATGGGCTTGGTGGGAGTTCTCAGTGGGCAGATAAGCGAGTCAGTAAACAAGAACAGGCCGCCAGCCACTGTACGCATTTCAGACGGAGAATCGGTATGAAAGACAATCGCGTTCGAGCACACGAGAATGAGATCGGAATACTCAATCTTCTGCATCGCTATGGCCACGTCAGGCAGACAGATATCGCGCGCGCGATCTGGCCTACGTCTCCGCACGGCTCTGCAGTGAATTCGGCCAGTCGCACACTAGGAAGGTTGCTTCGCGCCAAGCAAATCTACCGGAGGATGAATACACTCGGAGGGTTCTCCTACACGCTTGCCGGGCCGGGCGCAAATAGGATAGGCACTGTGCTCGGTGAGGATGCAAGGAGCGGACGTGGAATGACCTCTGTCGATGGATCCCAGTTCCTCCACCGCACGCTCGAAAGCAGATACCTGATAGAGAAAGAGATAGAAGGATTCACAGGGTATGGGGAGTATGCGATCTACAGGGGGGTCGGAGGCTTCTCGCGCGACCTGTTTGCCAAGAAATTCAAGAAGATTCCGGATGGTCTGATATTGGTGAAAGGCGCGACCCGTGGTTACGACCAGGAGATCACGCTCGTCGACTGGCTAGAGGTGGAGGGCCATTACAAACCGCCCCAGGAGAGGGAGAAGATTCTAGACGTAGCAACGAAGTCTGGCACTTGGCTGGACATGAAACGGAAGGTGATGCTTCACCGCGTCGTCTTTGTGTATCTGGCCGTGAACGGACACCAGCGCTCACTCAGGGAGGGGATTGATAATTTTATTCGGGCCCACGACATAAAGGACCCGTTCTTCTTTGACAGCATCGTGCTCGCCGAGTGCGACGTGCTGCCCCCGTTCTCGTGGCGAGGCTATACCGAGAAAACCTGGCTCGATGTTCTGAAGAGCCGGGGGCTCGATGAGGAGGGGAAACCAATTTCCGAATAATCGTCGGAAACTTCCCCGGTTTTATCCTGGACGGCTGGGTATATTCACCTCGTACCGGACGGCGCTCGCCGTCCGGATGACCAATAGACAGTCGAGCAACTGGAGAGACATTCGATGAAACTCGGAAAACTGCCGGACAAAGATCCGGTCGAGCGCCGCCCCGTCGGCCTGCACCAGAGCACGTGGAAGAAGCTCGAGCAGTACCAGAAGCTGTATCAGAAGCAATATGGCAAGGAGATCAAGCTGGGAGATCTCATTGAGCAGATGCTCGAGCACTTCATGGGCGGGGACAAGGAGTTCCAGAAACACATGATTGACGTCCAGGCAGGCCGGTCATAGCGAGACGGTCTGAGGTGTAGGACAGATAAACGATGCGACGCAGGCGGGATCGCGACCCGCGGCAGGCGGCCGCTGCGATGTAGAAGATGGCTAAGGCGAGTGACAGCTTGAGAGACTTCGATCCGCCGGCGGAACTATCGGCGGACGCCTCTGTGCTCGATTATCTGCTCGCCTGTCGAGCGCACAGGGGCACGCAACCTCTCGAGCTCAGAGTCATCAAGTCGATGCTGAGAAAGGCGAGAGTGCCACAGGAACTAGAAGAGGACGCTGCACAGGACATTCGAGTGGCATGGGCGCTGAACAAGGTGAAGCGTGGGTACGAGCCGGAACAGGTACTGAAGTATGCGTACAGTATCGCGCTACGCGCGGCACTGCATACCAGGCGTGAAATACAGAATGTCGCCAGGTTGCCGGGCAATGGCTATCGCAAAAGGTCCGACGGGACCCGTTACGCACCGGACAGCATACTCGCGCGCGCGTTCTCCTGGGAGGACATGGAGCGATACCACAGAACGGACGATGGACAGGATGACGAGCCGGCGGGCAGGGAGACGCCAACCGAAGGTGAAGACCTGCCCACAGATCACAACTCGCTCACGGTCGAGCACGGCGAGTCATCGCTCGAAAATGAACGATTGCAGCTGTTCGAGCAGTACGCCTGCCGACTGACCGCGACGCAGGCGCAGATCCTCCGGGATCTGGCGTCAGGAATGGGGATCAGAGAGATCCATGCGCGGCTGCAGATCAGCCACGTCAGGCTCGTCAGAGAGATCTCTATCAGTTCGAGCGTTCTAGGCGTGGACATTTCCAAAATCGAGCTGAAACAGAAGTGAGCATCAAACCCATATTATCGATCGCCGCAGGACTCGTCCTCCTCGCACCGAGCGCCGTCCGCGCGACCAATCTCGGGGTACAAGGTAAGACCTGGCCGATCATCGAGATCGACATGCGCAAATTCCTCGCCGAGCAGGCCGCGAGGGTGAACTGGTCGCACGTCGAGAATCGTCTGCGTAACTCGGCGGAGCATTATCTCGAGAACCTGCCAAAACGAGATATTCCGACCATCGGCAGCACGACCACCCGCTGGATCGATCCCTCGATCATTCTCAGCCACAACATCCTCGCTCCAAGACAGAACAAGAAAGGTCAGTGGTACTGGGCAGTGCTGTACCCGGCGGGCATGCGATTCAATCCGCTATCGGTCGATCGCCCCACGCAGGCGATGCTGTTCTTCGATTCGGCCTCGCGGGCGCAACGCGCGTTCGTACGCGCAGCGCTAGAGAAGTATCCAGATCGACTGATGCCGGTGGATGTCGATGGCAACGACCCTCAACCGCTGACGAAATCCTGGGGCCGGCCGGTGTTCGAGGCGACGAATGCAATGCTCGCACGCTTTCCGGTGTTCGCTGTCCCAGCTCTGCTCTATCCAGGCTCAGGGCCAGAGCGACTGCGGCTCGGGATGACCGCATTCGGACCGCCCTACTCAGTCTCGCAGCTCGCGGCCGCGTGGACAGAGCTCGCGCAGAACGGCGCACCAGCGCAGAAGGAGATTGCCCATGCCAACCAGAGATAGCCGCTGCCCACATCGCGTGATCCGATGGCTGTTCGTGATGCTCGCTGCGACTTTGTTCTCGAGCGCTGCATTCGCTGCACTCGCGCCCACCGTCTGTCACGGTCGGCTATTCAATCCGATCACGGACACGAACTGGAACGACTTCTTTCCATTGACCATCATGGGCGTGCAGGCCGGGCCGAACGGAAATCCGCCGGAGATGTACGTCCCGCCGGTGTGCGTCTGCCCAGGGGTCTTCGGTATCCCCTCTCCGGGAATCGGCGTGAGTTACTGGCAGCCGACGTATATCGCGGAAATCGAACGCAATGCCGGGTGCGCAGCGTCCCTCGGCGGCGTGAGCCTCTTCTCAGGCTACTCGCTCGAGAACAGTGAGCAGGCGTACATCGGCAGCGACCAGGGTGCGCTCGGGACCTCGGGATCCACTCGCATGCAGGTCCATTGGTACAAATACCCGCTGTTCTCGTTCTTCTCCGCATTCAAGGATCTCGGATGTCGATCGAGCGGCGGTTTCGCACTCGCGTACGTCACTGAACTCGATCCTACCTGGCAGAACGATCTGTGGGCGGGGCTGTACAGCCCAGAGGCAGGGCTATTCGGCAGCCTCGCGGCCAACAGTGCATGCATCGCCGATGCTGTCGCAGCGAACGTGGCGTATCCGATCGATGCGCTCTTCTGGTGCGCCGGATCGTGGGGCAGCGTCTATCCGTTCAGCGGCAACTCGAACGAATCCATCACCCCGTTCCAGGTGGACAACCTGGAACTCGCCAAGTTTATCGCTCGGCTCGCCAGGGAGGGGCTCGAATGGCAGACGATCGGACCGTCCGCGATCTGCTCGGCGCACCCGAACCCGATCTGGATCAAGAGCCAGTACAGAGTGGACGAGGTTTATCCGGTGATCACGCGCGGCGCCCCGCTCGTGATCGGCGCACTTCCATTCAAGCAGACCCCAGGCCTGATGACCAATACGCCGGTGAACACGAGCATGGTCGATCTGATCTGGCAGGGCGTCGAGTGCTGCGTAAGGAGCTACTGATGCGCCGGAAGAATCCTTTCCCTGTCTTGGTCCTCGCGGGACTCGCCTTCTCGACACTCGCGCTCGCCCATCCATTACGGATGCCGTTCCTGCCTGCCACGCCGCTCTCGGCGAAGGACGAGGCACAACTCGCGACGATCGTCGATCAGATGCAGAACGCAGCGGCGCACGCGGCCACGTCGACGGAGATCCAGGAGGATGCGCAACGCGTGAGCCACGCGGCCGAGACCATCGCAAATCCGGCGATGGACCGAGAACGCGACAGACTGCTGCGATTTCTTGGGATAAACCCGCAGGGCACCACCCAGCTCTACATCTTCGTGTCCTGGTCGATGCCGCTGCGGATGCTGCGCGAGTACGAGATCGAGGCCATGTGGACAGGCGCGCCGCTCGTGTTCCGCGGCATACCAAAGGGCACGACACTGAAAAAATTCATCATGAAGGATCTGCGCGAGCTCGTCTGGGGGAAGGGAGCCGCCGCGGATATCTCGATCGATCCCAGGCTCTTCGATCTGTACTCGGTCACGAGCGTACCGACGATCGTGCTCTCGAGGCGCGTCGAGCGGATCTCATGCGCGATCGACACGACGTTCAAGGCCGGCAAGCTCGGCACACTCTCGTACGATCGCTGCGCGAGGATGAACCCGCGCGGGTTCATCAAGGTAGAAGGAGCGATCACCACAGGCTATGCGCTGCGGGAGTTCGCTCGGGATGGATGGCCGCAGGCCAGGGTGTATCTCGATGCTCTGCGCAAGGGATACACACAGGGGATACCGGACAGTCCGCAGCAGTCCGGATTCACAGGCAAGTGGGACACGGTGCGCTTCCCGAAGCCTCCGCCACGCAGCTGATCGGCGTCCGCTGTACGAATCTGCCACGGGGGCTCAGCCGTTCTCGCTCCGATTCGGGGAATTTTTTGCCGGCGTCATTCCCTATAGCAGGCATACCCCGAAAATCGCGGGGACGAGAGGTGAAAGAGAACGCGTCGAGCAGCGAAGCCGGCAGACGATCGGACCGTCCGCGATCTGCGATGCGCTATACCCCGAAAATCGCGGGGACGAGAGGAAGAGTAGAGGGAAGATGAGCACATTTATCGCACTTTTTATCCTGAGCCCATTGCTGCTGGCGGGGACGGCTGCTCTTGCGCAGTCCGCACCCGCCAGTGGCACCTCCCTTGGATCACTCGCCGCTCAGCAGCTCTCAGGGCAATCGAGCGCATCGGTGCGCGGGACGTTCGGACTCTCCGGGTACAAGGCGCTCGCCACCCCGGGGGCCAACGGCGCCGCGGGCGCCTCCTCGAGTCTGAGCGGCCAGCTCGAGGTGAACTGTGCGCTGCCGGAAGGTACTGCAGAGAGCGTCGATGGGATCCAGATGATCTTCGAGGGCTGCCGCATGGAATCCGGCGTCGTGCGTTCGCTCTCCCTCCGGGTCTGCGAATCGAATCTCACCGGCGGGATGTGCTCGAACTCAGGCTATGGCCCGGCCACAGAGTACCCTGTCGGGAAGTACATCGCGCTGAAGAACGGCTATATCGGCATCGGTTGTGAGAACTCGACACAGACCTGCCTGATCAGCGTGAGCTCGCAGTTCTCGATCGTTGGCACGGGCGCGCAGATCACCGCACAAGCGAACAATGCGGCCGACGGCCAGACCACTCGACAGATGCTCGAATCGACGGTGCAGCAGGTGCAGCCCTCGGCCGAGACCCAGGCGACGAGCCAGGCGGAGCAAGAGGCAGCGGCCGGGGGACAGAATCAAGCGTACGCCGAGACCGCCGGGAGCATTCAGGAATCGACCACGCAGGTCAGCACACCGAGCGGGCAGGCGAGTTTCCAGAATGCGCTCGTCGCAGCGGGCACCGCCACCGCGGTATCCAAGAGCACGAGTGCCACGGGCCCGGCTCCGATCCAGGTGTTCGCAGGTCAGGACATGCGCTGCACCACCCCGGTGAACTCCTTCGGGAATATGTTCTCGGCGAACTGCTGCGAGCTCAATCTCACGCAGAGCGCAAACGGACTGATGGGACGATGCGATCAGGGCGAGATCAAGCTCGCTGCCGAACGGCGCGCACTACGCACGGTGTACATCGGGTCATATTGCTCGAAGGAAAGGCACCTGTTGTTCTTCAGCCAGTGCATCCAGAAGACGGAAACCTACTGCGCCTTCGGCGGAATCCTCTCGCGGTTGATCCAGCAGCAGGGGCGAGCACAGCTCGAGCAGGCCGCGCGCTCGGCGAACGGTAACGCTCAGAGCCGAGCGGTGAGCTTCCCGCTGTACCAGGGCGCCGGCGGGTGGACGCAGCCCTTCGCACTGAACGGGGATGCGATATCGATCTACGAAGCGCCGCAGTCGTGTACCACACAGCAGGGAGCCGATGGCGCCAATTGCCCCCTCGCCGCGCAGCTGTGGTTCGCGGTCTGTTCCAAGAGCGGCGGCTGTGGAGCGTTGCCCGCCGACCCGCAGGATGGCAGCACCACCTGGGGGATCGCCGAGATCGATACGTTCTCGGCCACGGAGCAGGCGCTCTCTGAGCATGTGCTCGCATCCGGATCCTGCGACAGCTCGAGCCGCGAGTGCGCGTATGTGTTTACCGCCTGGCCGGCCGCGCGCGGCGGGGAGGTGGTGATCACAAAGCCGCTGCAGTTCCTCGCGACGAATCCGGCTACAGAATCGAGCGAGGTCATCATCGGAAACAACGTCGTGAAGGTGACCGATCCGGCGCTCACCTTGGGGGCGGCCTGGCCGGCGAACATCCCTGCCCAGGTCTCAACTGACGGCGGACTGTCCTGGCGACCGTTCCAACTACCGCTGTCGATTGCCTCTCCGATGTCGGTCGCGGCGAGCGGTTCGTCGTCCTTCTACGGATTCAGCGCCGGCAGTCTCGGGCGATATTGGAACCAGGCCCAGCAAGGGCTGACGATCATCGGCAGCTGCGATACCAGCTCTGGGGTGTGCCAGTACTCGGTCACCGGCGAAGCGGTAGCGACACCGATGCCTTGGGGTACGCCGAAAGCACCGAATTGCAACGGCTTTTCCGTCTCTCAGCTCTCGATGCTCGATTTCTCGAAGATGAACCTCTCCCAGTGGGTCGATCACGTCAGTGGGGAGACCCTCCCGACGCAATCGCAGGTTCTCTCACAGGCACTCTCGAGTGCGAAGTCCGGCGGCGCCGGCGCGGCCGCAGACACCAATCCGGTCCCGAGCGAGGTCGCGATCGTAAAGCCGACGGAAGACATGGGCCCATTCACGGCGGTCGTGTCCATCGCGCCGTGGTGGCAGGGCGATCTCTCCGGCCCGGACCCGATCTATGGGGTGCGGATCAACTGGGGGGATTGCTCCCCCGACACAGAAGCCTCGCACTTGGTATCGGGCGGCTTTCGCGCCTATCACACCTATCAGTCCCCGGCGGCGCCCGGGATGTGCGGCGAACACGGTCCGGCAGGCCCGGGGGATCCACGGAATCTCACCGAGGTCATCACTCTGTGGATCAACGCCAAAGACGGCGTACACGTGATGACGCTCCAGGTACGAAACGACTACTACAGCTATTCGGCGGGGGACTGATCGATGGCACTCATCGGCAAGAAGGATGCATGGGCGCTCGCTTCGATCGGCGCCGGCGTCATAGCGACGAATCCGATCTTCGCCGGCGATCCGCATGCGCTTGCAGCCCTGGGACTTCCGGCCGCAGGCGCGTCCTGGTTCGCCTGGAAGCGCGCGAGCGCCTGGCTCGACCGCACCGATACTAAGAGCCGAGAGGGCTTCGTGCTGCCATCCGATCAGCGCACCAAGGAGCACATGCTCGAGAGCGCTGGATTGAGATTCGGCTACACCCTCGATCACAACCACCCGGTCGACATCGACGACAACCTGCTGATGCGTCACACCGCGGTCGTCGGGCAGTCCGGCGTGGGGAAAACCACTCTCGGGGAGTTCTTGCTCTGGCAGCAGGCCGCCCGCGGCGGCGGGTTCATCTTCATCGACGCAAAGCTCGACTCCAAAACCAGAAACCGCATGGGGCACATGATGGACGTGCTCGGCCGGTCCGATGACTTCTACGTGCTGAACGTCGATGATCCTGCAAACAGCAATACCTACGCTCCGATCCTCTCCGGCGATGCCGACGAGTTCGCGGACCGTCTTCTGAATCTCTTGCCGCTCGCGGAGAACAACCCCGGGGCGGACTACTATCGCCAGTCCTCGGGTCTTGCGTTGACGGTGATCGGCGGGGCGCTCAAGGCCGCCAAACTCCGCTATCACATGGGGGATATCGGCATCCTGCTGCAATCGGCTCGCGCGCTCTCCGAACTCGAGCGCCTCGCCCCTTCAGGCAGTCCCGAACGGCGCAACCTGCAGGTCTTTCTCGATCAGTTCAGGAAACGCACCCCGAAGGAAGGTGTGCAGATCGACGTCAATCGCATGAAGGAAGTGCTCGGCGGCACTGGCATGCGTATCGCGAAGTTCGCGCAAGGCAAATTCGGCCAGGTGTTCAACACCTACGCGCCGGAGATCGACCTCACCGACATCGTGATGAACAACAAGTGCCTGTACGTCATGCTGCCCACGATGGGCAAGGCAACTTCCGCCTTCCAGCTCGGCAAGCTCATCCTCTCGGACCTGCGCACCGCAGTCTACAACGTACAGGGATCCCCTGAGTCCAAGCGCCCCGACCCGCCCTTTCTCGTGCTCGCCGACGAGATGGGGTCCTACGTGATGAGCGCGATCTCGACGCTGTTCGAGCAGGCCCGCAGCGCGAACATCATGCTGGTGCCGGCATTCCAGACCTTTGCACAGCTCTCGAACGTCAGTCGCGATTTCGCCTCGATGATCATCCAGAACACCTGGTCGAAGGTGTTCTTCAAGTACGCCGACGACGAGGCCGCGGAGAAGGCCGCCGACATCATCGGGATGTCGAAGAAATACGCGAGATCTCTTTCCGCGAGTGAGAACGAGGGCACGTCCGCTTCGAGCTCGAAGGCCTCTCCACTCGCCAACAAATCCTCGGGCGCCGGGCTCTCGGAGTCGTACCGGGAGGTCGAGGAATATCGCGTATCGCCCGAACAGCTCAAGGCCCTCCAGATGGGCGAGTGCATCGTCATGAACGGCCCACGGGTCTATCACATTCGTAGCCCCATGATTAAGTGGCCGAGCAACCTGCCCGACTACCGCGTGCTGCGCCGGCACACCGAGGTGCCGCCCGGGGAGAAAACGCTCAATTTCGAGGAGCGCTACAAGCAGTTCCTGATGTCGGCCGAGGATGCGTTCGATGAATAGCACCTCGCCACTGCTCGGCAGTGCACATCACTTTCTCGCCCACAGCGAGCATCCGATTCTGCTGATCTTCGCGGTCGTGGCGATCGCGCTGTTTGTACTCTCGAAGATCCCAGGTATCGAACATCTGGTCAAGCCGCTGGTGGGCGCCGTATTCAAGGCGGGCGAGGCGGTGGTGGCCCTGTTCTGGTCCTGGGCCGTCTATTCGGGCCGGGCGCTGTTCCAGGCCCACTTCACGTTCATCAAGCATCTCATTTTCCCGGCGAGTGCGATCGATCCGACCGACAGCATGCGTCGCGAAGCCGAAAAGCAATAGGAGATTCCATCATGGCGGACGATGTCGACCTCGCCCAGCAGTTAGAGCAGATTCACCTTGATCGCGCGCTCGCCTTCCGGCAGCACGAGAGCCTGCCCCGCACGGGCAGGTGTCACAACTGCGGCGAACCGCTCCCGACAGATGCGCTCTTCTGCGACGCGGCCTGCGAGAAGGACTATCAGCGGCTCAGACGAATGCGCGCGCAGCGGCTCAGCTGAGACCATCGCAATCAATTCCGAATCCGCCTCGGAAACTATGGCTTGGCCAAACCTGCCGGCTGGCGATAAGAGGATGTCATGAGCACCCAGACTGGGCTAGAACTTGCTGCGCTGATCATCGTATGTGGAGCCGTGGGCCTTGCGTTGATAGCCCGCGCGCTCCACAAGCGCAGCCACGGCCGGCGCTGACCCCTCCTTTCGATCGCCTACTCGTTCAACAAGTGCCTGGATAAAAACGCCGCCGCGAGAATCCCCAGGAGTCGCCAAAACTACGCAGAATCTTCCGCACGATGTCGTTCGATGGCTTGCAGCACCTGCAGAGCCTCCTGTCCCTTCCAGGTCAGACACAGGAAGACCGGTTTCCCAAGTCGATCGCGTTCGCGATAGAGAATGTCTCGCAGCTCGAGCATCCGCAGCGCATCGCGCTTCTCTTCGCTCAATCTTTTGGTGCGTCTTTCCCTCATGCCCTCCTCGCCGCACCCGCCGACTTCACGGATCAGCTCCATCTGAATCGGGGTGAGCCAGGAGAGCTCAGGGGGCAGCTTCGTGACCCGCAGCAACCCGAGTTTGTCGAGTTCGCCGAGGGAATTGGCGGCTTCGTAAAGCATACTCAAACCTTCTTCGTTGGGGGTTTTGGTTTATCCGCCGCGGCGGGCGAGGTCTTCGCCGGCGCCGGCCGGAGCAATCCGCCGAGCATGTCATCCAGGTTGAACCTCGCCACCGAGGGGGCGGATGCGATATCGGCCTCGAGATTGCCGGCGAGATCCTTGCGATCGAGCATCTCGCCAGGGGTGTGTTCGCGCTGAGGGTTCTTCGAGGCGAAGAACAGCGGGCGCAGGATCGTCATGTCGAACGGGCTGTCTTCGGTGGGCAGCTGGTCCGTGAGTCGCTCCGGGAGATTCGAGAGCACGATCACGCCCTTCAAGTCGATCTTGCCGGCGCGCACTATCCAGAGTGCGTCCTTGGCATCGAGCTCATCGAGCCCGTTCTGAGTGACCAGCCATCCCTCGAGGTGCAATACCTCGAGCAGCGCCCGCGTCACGGGCGAGCGCGGGCCGGAAGGAGCTTCTTGGAACTGTTCCTTCAGCCCTTGGGGCAATTTATGCCAGAGCGTCTCGGCGAGCGACTTCTCGATCAGGTAGAGACGGCCTCTTTTCTTCCAGCCCATCGGTACGACTTCTTTCGACACGACGGTCGCCGAGAGTCGCAGCGGAAGATTCGGCAACTCGCGACAGAAGATATCGAGCAGCCCGATCGGCTTCTTCTCTGCAGCCGCAGCGACAGGCTCCGAGGCATTCGCCGCCGGCGGGCTGGCAGCGGTTTGCCGACTCGCCGCAGGCTCATCGGCAGGCGCGGAGGGTTTGCCCTCCTGCGTATCCGCGCCACCGTCGATCAGGAAGAACGGGCCCTTCTTCTTCCATACATTCTCGGCCGAGCCCTCTCCATCGAGTGCAAAGACCACCTCGCGAGCAAGCTTGCTCGACTCCGGCATGCCGGTCATCTCCGGCACCCACTTCAGCGGCTCCCCGCGATGCTTCACCGCGAGCAACGCGCCGAAGCGCCGCACCGGAGGTAGCGCCCACCAGGAGGAGAGTGAACAGAGCGCTCGTGCGCGCAGCTGCGGCAGATCCGCCAGGTCGCAGGACACCTCTACGATGCAGGCAAGGCCGGGTTCAGGAAGCTTCAATGCTCGTTCCACGCGCTCGAGCGTGTTGGCAGCATGGGAGAGGCCGGCTGCGGCCAGCATCGCGAGCAGATCCTCGAGAACCGCACGTTCGAGAGGATCGATCCGCGCGAGCAGTTCGCCGATCTCTTTGCCCGCTCCATCGAGAGAGACCTCGACACGATCCGGCGGGGCGGGTGCCGGGAGCGCGCCGAAGGTGATCCCGATCCCGCGGTATGGCGCAGAGGGCGCCACCCGGTCTTCTCGCCGCAGGTGCAACCCGTAGGCGATGCCCCAGACGAGCGCGGCTGCAAAGAGCGCAAATGCGATCCAGACCAGGGTGAGAGGTCCTGTCCACAGGGCGACGGTATCGCGCTGAATGCTCCAGAAATCGAATATGGTCGGTTTCAGGCGGGGAAGAGAGTGCGCCCAGG
>JAJZZR010000263.1 GCA_021797465.1 Pseudomonadota bacterium
GCTTCTGCAAATCATCCTGATCGGTCAGCCGGAGCTGCGCGAGCTGCTCGAGCGCAGCGAATTGCGCCAGCTCGCCCAGCGCGTCACCGGCCGCTATCATCTCGATCCGCTCTCGGCGCCCGAGACCGCGGCTTACGTCCGGCATCGGCTGCGCGTGGCGGGAGCAACCACCGAGATTTTCAGCCGCGGCGCCCTGCGGAAAATCCATCGCTTCTCCGGCGGAGTGCCTCGGGTCATCAACATCCTGTGCGACCGGGCGCTGCTGGGGGGATATTCGCTCGATCGTCACCACATCACTTCCGCCCTGGTGCGCCAGGCCGCCCGCGAGGTGTTCGGACAGCGCCCGCGGCGCGGCTGGGTGATATGGGCCGCGGCCGCCACGCTCGTTCTTCTCACCGCCACAGTCCTCACGCTGTGGCGGTTGGGGCCGGCCGTGTGGCATCCGGCGCCGGCCCCGTCACGCATCGGCAAGGCGGTGCTACAGTCCGACACGCCCGCACCTCGGCTCGTCAAGATAAAGCCAACGCTGGCGGCGCTGCTCGATCGATACAAGAGCCAGACCAACCGGCAGGCGGCCTACGCCAAGCTGTTCGGACTGTGGAATCTGCGTTATGCCGGCGGTGACCCGGGTTCGGGGACGGGTCCCTGTGCCCAGGCCGCGCGGCACGGCCTGGCCTGCCTCAAGGCGCACGGATCGCTCGGGCAGCTGCGTCTGTACAATCGACCGGCCATCCTGCGGCTGATCGGCTCGAGGGGCCACAGGTACGAGGTACTCATGACCGGCCTGGATCACGCACATGCGCTGCTCGCGCTCGGCCCCACCCCTGAGCGGGTGGGTATTGCCGCGCTCTCGCACGACTGGATGGGCCACTACGTCCTGCTGTGGCGGCCGACCGGCGGCCGGGTGCGCACGCTCCTGCAAGGCATGAGCGGGGCGCGCGTGCGCTGGCTGCGCGAGAGCCTGGAGCGCGTGGAGGGTGTCCGGGTCAAGCATCCCCCAGGCGATGTGTACGATGCGCATCTGACTCGCCTGGTACGCCGCTTCCAGCGCGCTCACGGATTGACCGTCGACGGTATCGCCGGCATCGAAACGCAATTGGCGCTGTCCGGCGCGCTTGTCGAGCCGGGAACGCCGATGCTCGGTCCGCACGGCCAAGGCGGCTGACATGTCGTTCATCCTCGATGCACTGAAGAAATCCGAGAGCGCCCGCCAACGTCAGGCTGGACCGGGTCTGTTCGAGGTCAAAGTCGTCCCGCCCCGGCGGACGCTGCCGGTGTGGGCCGTGATGATCGGCGCTCTGCTGGCGATCAATGCCGCCGTCCTCGCCTGGCTGATGCTGCGCCACCCGGCGGCTTCGCCCGCCCCACCGGCGCTCGTTACCCGGACGGCCGTCGCAACGAGCCCGGCACCCGCGACGCCGCCAATCGCATCGCCGCGGACAAGCGCCCGGCTGGTTTCCGCGGCGGCAACTCCCGATTCAGCGTCCGCTGCCATCTCCGCAGCGGCGCCCATCGGCACATCGGGCCAGTCATCGCTCGCTGCGCCGGCGCCGCCCGCGCCGTCCCTTGTGGCAAGGCCTTCCTCACGGCCCGGCTCGACCGGCGCCTTGACGCTCCCCGGCTCACCCAATCCAGCGGATTTCGCCCCAGCGATCTCGCCACCCGCCTCGGGCGGCGCCGGCGACGCGGCGGCCGGCGCGCGGGGTGCCCTCCCGCTCTATGCCCAGATCGTCGCGCAGCCCGGCAGCGACCTGCCGCACCTGCATATGGACCTGCACGTCTACGATCCGAACCCGAGCAAGCGTTACGTGATGATCAACATGCACATCCTGCACACGGGCGACTCTTTGCCGGACGGCGTCACGGTGGTGGCGATCCGGCCGGACGGCGTGGCGCTGAGCTATCAGGGGCGGGAGTTCCTGCTGCCGCGCTGATTGCGGTACGCGGGCGGGCGCCGACCGGTTCCGGTCGGGACGGGTGCGCCAGGCCCGACGCGCAGCCCCCCGCGGCGGGTCACGCCCCTGTGCCTGGAGTCCTTCTGCCCTCACGTCCCTGGGATCGTTCCGGCATCACATAACGCAAGAGGGGAGATGACCGGTTTCACAGAATGACGCCGCAGACCGCGACAAGGCAGCCGCCCTGGTTCATGGTTTGAAGTCGGCGCATGAGTACCGCAGCACAACGCATACTGATCGTTGAACGCGATACAAAATATCGCGAATGGCTGCGGCTGCACCTTGCAATCCTCTATCCGCAGGCGGCGATCGGCACCCTGGATCCCGAGGACAGCCACGCCATGAGCGGCTTGGCGACGGGACGAGCCTGCGAAGGGCTCATCCTGTCGGCGGACTTCGGCGCGGGCGATGAACCGGGCGAGCCCGAGGGGGTGAAGCTGGTACGCACTTTGCGCGCGAGCGACGCCGCGCCCGTGCTGGTGGCGCTGGCGGAGCGCGGGAATGAGCTCACCGCGATCCAGGCACTGCGCGCTGGCGCGGCGGACTACCTGCCCAAGCGTCTGCTGACGCCGAACCGGCTCAAGAGTGCGCTCGATCGGGCGTTTGTGGCGCTGGAGCGCAGCAGGCCGGCAGCCTCCGCGGCGGCGACCAAGCGGCGCACCGCGTCGCCGCTTGCGGCAGGTCAACCCACCATCAGCGGCTACGAGATCGTCCGCACGCTCAGCGAGTCGGAGAAGGCCGGGGTGTACCTGGCCGAGAGCCGCGCGCTCGGGACCGAAGTGGCGCTGAAGGTCAGCAAGATTCCCTGCGAAGATCGAGCCAAACAGGCGCTGGCGCGCGAGTATCAGGCCATTCTCGCCGTGCAGGACCCGGCCGTCGTACGCATATTCGATCACGGCATCGAGGACGGCTACGAATATCTGGCGATGGAATACTTCCCGCACGGCGATCTGAAGGCGCGCATGCAGGTGGGCGTGACCGAATCGGAGGCGTTGCGCTTTCTGG
>JAJZZR010000324.1 GCA_021797465.1 Pseudomonadota bacterium
CGATCTGCGGCGCTTCGAAAAGCTGCGCGCGGCGATCAAGCGCCGCTACCAGGAGGAGGTCAGTCTCCGGGAATACGAACCGCGGATCCGAAAGCTGCTGGACACGCATATCCTTGCGCATCAGGTGCTTACGCTCACGCCGCTGGTGAATATCTTTGATGACGAAGCGTTCGCAAAGGCGGTCGAGGGTCAGGCCTCACCGGCGGCGAAGGCCGACCTGATCGCCAGCGCCACCAAACGCACCATCACCGAGCGGCTGGAGGAAGACCCGGCGTTCTATGAGCCGTTCTCGCGCCTGATCCAAAAGGCGATCGAGGACTTCCGACAGGGACGACTCGATGAGCTGGACTATCTCCGGACCGTCTCCGCGATCCGTGACGCGGTGGTGAACCGGAAGACCGATGATCTGCCTGAGGCGGTAAAAGACAACCCGGTAGCCACCGCATTCTTTGGTGTCGCCCTGGAGGTTGTTCGTCAGGTCGGTGGACGGACGGAGCGTGAGCTATCCGACGTCGCTGCGGCCTTCGCGGCCAATGCCCTTACGATTATTGAGCAGCATAGGATCGTGGACTGGATCGGAAATCTCGACGTCCAGAAGGCCATGGTCAATGACCTCGATGATTATCTCTTCGACGTCGTCAAGGGGAAGCATGGCGTTCCACTCACGCCCGCGATCATGGACGATTTGATCGAGCGGATTATGCAAATCGCCCGCCATCGTCTCCCACGCTGACATGCACGAGCAGCAGGTCGTCTATCGCGCCGGGAACCTCGCCTACCGCCTGAGCTTCGCCGACCGCAAGACCCTCACGATATCGGTGTTGCCGGACGGCACGGTGGAGGTATCGGCGCCGTGCGACACGCCGTTGGCAAGAATCGAGCAGCGGATCGTCGCCCGCCTGCCGTGGATCGACCGGCAGAAGGCGTATTTCGCCCAGTTCATGCCGCGGTCCCCGGCCCGCCAGTATGTCGGGGGCGAAACCCACCTATACCTCGGCCGCCAATATCGCCTGCGGCTGGAGCAGGGCGAAGATCGTAACGTGCGCCTCTACGCCGGTCGCCTGGTAGTGTCGGTGCCAGAACCCGATCGCCCCGATCGGGTCCGGGAGGCATTGGAGGCTTGGTACGCGGAACGGGCTCGGATCAGGTTGCCCGAGCGCGTGGCGCTGGCGCAGGCTCAGGTCCGACACCTTGGATTGTCGCACTCTGATCTGACGATCCGCACGCTGCGGAGACGGTGGGGGAGTATGAGTCCGGCTGGTCGCTTGACGTTGAACAGGGACCTGATCAAGGCGCCGATCAGCAGCATCGACTACGTGATCGTCCATGAGCTCTGCCACCTTGCGCATGCGGATCACGGGCCTGCCTTCTATCGAATTCTTCAACGGCTCTTGCCAGACTGGGAGGCCAGGAAAGCTCGGCTGGAGCGTCTGTTGGCATGAGGTGACAGCCCGGCCGGCAACGATGGATCAAAATCCTCCGTTCCGTTCGGCGAGAAGGCTACGCGCCAGAGTCAAATGTCCGATCGACTGCCTTGGCCTCTCCGGCGTTACCGGTCCTGCCGACCATTGCCGAGGCGATTTTCTCTGCCACGGCGGCCGCGGCGGCTTTCACTGGGTCGCTCGCCAAATGTGCGTACCGCGCAGTGGTAGCAGGCTGAGTATGGCCGAGGATCTTCCCGATGATCGGCAACCCCATCCCGCTTGACGCCGCAACGCTCGCGAAGGCATGCCGCAAATCGTGCAACCGCACATCGTCCAGGCCAGCGAGGCCACGGATCTTCCGCCACGGCTTTTCCAGATTGACCAACGGGGCGCCATCTCTGTGGCCTGCGATCACATACGGATTGCCTTCGATCCTCGGGAGGGTCGCGAGCACTGCCAATGCCGGAGGGGGAAGATGTACGGTCTTGGCTCCCGATTTGCTGTCAGGCAGGCGTGCCTCGCCGCGCTCAAGATCAAGCCACTCCCATCTGAGCCCAAGTATTTCCCCAAGACGCGCGCCGGTGAAGATCAGCAGCTTGACCGCGGCAACGACAAACGGCGAACCATCATAGCTGGCAAGAGCCTCGCCCAAACGCGCCATCTCCGACGCCGACAGCATCCGCTCTCGCTTTCGCTCGCCGAATTTTTCAATGTGGCGACAGGGATTGGACCCGTCTGGCCGCAACCCCCAGCGTTCTGCGAGGTTGAACATCTTCGACATTACGGCGAGGACACGGTTGGCCTGATAAGGCGCTGCCCGAAGGGCATTGTGGAGCTTGGCGATCTCGCCACGCGCCACGTCGGCGACCTTTCGCGGACCCAGTACCGGCAGGATAGCTTTCTCAAGCAACCTACGGTACTCGGCTGCGGTGCTCGCCTTCCGCTTGGCCTCGACGTGCTCAGCCAGGAAGCGTTTGGCGAGATCAGCCATGGTCGGGGCCTCCCTCCGCGCAACCCTGTCTGCCGCGGGATCCACCCCTTCCGCAACTGCGCCGAGTAGGCGCCGGGCCTCGCGACGTGCTGTCTCTGGCGTCCAGGGGGAGCCATGGCGGCCGATCGTGAGCTTGCGCAAGGGTGCGCCACGCCCGCTTCCGGCCCGGTAGTGGAGGACATAGCTCCGCACGCCGCCGCGCTGAACGCGAACGCCAAATCCTTTGATGTCGCTGTCCCACAGTACCGTCTCGGCGCCGTCGGCGCTCGGCGTCAGGGCCTCTACAGCGCGCTTCGTAATCTTCCCCCGCATCGTCCCCCTCCCGGTCCGGGCCGTTGGGCTGCTTGTCGGCTGGCCTAGGTATCACCTAGGTATCACCGAAATGCAAACCCATGGCGGTGAGAGGTTGGGTCATGCGGGATAAAAGATTGATTTATCGTGCGTTATCGTTCGTCTGAGCGTTTGCGCGAAGCCCAGATCACAAACTCTTAATCAGCGGGCCGTAGGTTCGAGTCCTACTGCGCCCACCAATGAAATCA